>JBGSTN010000670.1:0-8985 GCA_041736455.1 Burkholderiaceae bacterium
CGCGAGCCGCGCGCCGGGAGTGCCGAATCGGTCCGGCCGCCGGCCAGCTTGGGTCGCCGCGGGTGGAACGCTGTCGATACGATGTCATGGGCGAATTCTGGCAGCTTTTCCGGATTCGCCTTGGCGGTTGTCCGCGTGAGACAAGGGCGCCGCCGTCTGCGCATGCCGGTACAACGTCCGTCAGCAGGACGACGCGAATGTCGGCCGGTCTGCTAAAACGGTTCAATGATCCTGCCCTGGTCAGCTCGCGGTCCGATTACCACCGGTCATCCACGGTGGCGCCGGCTCGCTTGCAGATTGCTGGCTCTGGCCGGCGGTGCCGCACAACCCAGGCTGTCGGGTGCCGGTGTGGCGCTGATCGTCACGCTGATCTCGGTGATGGTCGGGGCGACCCTCGCCGCGCTGTTCGTCGGTGAGATCCATGCGATGCTCGACCGCAAGGCGCGCGGCGACGTCGAACGTCTTGAAAACGTGCTTCATCGCGCATTGCTCGAGTTGAACGCAACCAGTCCCTTGATGACGGGTACATGCGACGAAGCAGCGCGGCGTGCGCTCGGCAATGCAAGTCTCGACGGCCGTGCGCTGGACCGCGTGCATTGGTTGGCGCCGGACGCCTGGGGCACATGTTCGCCGGCCCATGGCGACCACGGCCGCGTGAGCGCACCTTTGCTCGAAGCGCGGCAGGCGACCCGAAACCTGGTCCAGGACCTTCTGCTCGCCATCGGAGGCATCGACCGTCAAAGCCTGCTCATCGCACGACCGTTGGCCGATCGAAGCATGATCGTGGGCGAGATCTACATGGAGCGCCTCGCCGACGATCTTCTGCAGCCGAGCGACATGGCCGGTCGCGCCAGGCTGACCCGATGGGACGGTGCGGTGCTACTGGATACGGCCATGCGTCCGGCGGCATCGCTCGGCGCATTGGCGATC
Organism: Burkholderiaceae bacterium; assembly: GCA_041736455.1. Taxonomy (GTDB): domain Bacteria; phylum Pseudomonadota; class Gammaproteobacteria; order Burkholderiales; family Burkholderiaceae_E; genus JAUIAI01. Next base: position 931 of record JBGSTN010000670.1, read on the forward strand.
GAGAAGACCTCCGGGGACGACCTCGTGCATCCTTTCGGCTTGTCCCGATCGCATCAGAGTGAAACGTTCCCGTTCGCCGTCGAATGGCAGGCAGTCCCGGCCGTTCCGTTCGCACGCGCCAGCCTGTGGTTCGGCATGTTCGTCGCGATAGCGGGGACGCTCTCGTTGTTGTCGATCCGACAGTCGAATCGATTGCTGGAACGGCGCGCAAGTACAGAGTGGCGCCTGCGCGAGGCATTGCGCGAGCGACAGTTCGTCTCCGTCATCCAGCCTATCGTCGATGCGTCGACCGGTGCGTGCAAGGGTGGCGAAGTCCTGATGCGATGGCGTCATCCGGTGCGTGGCCTGCTCACCCCCAATGAATTCATGCTCGCAGCCGAACGTACCGGCTTGATCGCCGAGATGACGACGCAGATCATGATCGAGGCCTGCAATCTGCTCAGCGACGTGCATCGCCGGCATCCCGAGCTCTATTTCACGTTCAACATCGGCGCCGCGCAACTGCGCGCGCCAGGTTTCATCGATTCGCTGGACCAGGTGTTCAACCAGCAGACGCTGCCCCCGAACTGCGTCGTGATCGAGCTGGTCGAACGGGAGGCCGTCGATGCCGGCGCACGTGTCGTGCTGGCGCAATTGCGCCAGCAGGGCTATCGGGTCGCGATCGACGATTTCGGAACCGGACAGAGCAGCCTGGCGCTGCTGCCCAGTATCGGTTTCGACATTCTCAAGATCGATCGCGAATTCGTGTGCGCCATCGATGCGAACCCGCTCAACCTGCCGGTCCTGAACACCGTCATCGATCTGGCCCGTGAGCTCGATGTCCAGGCGGTCGCCGAAGGCGTGGAGACCGTTGCGCAGCACGAATATCTGCTCGCCCGGGGTGTTCAAGGTCTGCAGGGTTTTCTGTTCGCAAGGCCGATGGAGATCGCCGATTTCAATGGCTGGTTGCTCGCTCCGTCACATCAGCGCAGCGACACGGATCCGAAGCAATACCGTCGCCCGGTCCATCGGGTCGTGCATCAACCATCGATGAGTCTGCGGCCGCTGCCAGGCTTCCTGACCGATCGGCTGTCGTCCGATCTGCTTGCGACGTTCGTTGCGATATGACTGTCTCGACCCTCATCGCCGACCAACGGTCGGACGACGTCATCGCGCGGCCCCCGGTCGACTCGGCCGGCGTCGATCCGATCGAACTGATGCGCATGATCACCGCCTCCGACGGCGTGCCGGTACATGATCGAATACTGAGCCAGCGCCGCTATCCCGCCTGCTTCGAAGCCGCCGAATTCGTCACCTTCGTCGGTCGCCGCCTTTCGTGTTCGCGCAGCCAGGCGGTCCGCCTCGGGCGGCGCCTCGTCTCTCTCGGTCTGATTCGCTCGATCCCCGGCGAGCACGACTTCAGCGACGGGGCGGGCCTGTATGCCTTTACACGATTCGATGCGACGAGTGCGACGGCCGATCAACCGCTGCCCGCCGCCGTACTTGCCAAGCTCGCCGCCGCGATGCGCGGACAAGGTGGCGTACATGTGGGCAGTCATCGTTTCCGACTCGTTCGGTATCCGAATACCTTTCTGGGAAGCGCCGCGACCGACTGGCTGTGCGACCGGACCGGCGAGTCACGCCAACGTGCCGTGCGTATCGGCAATGCAATGTTGCGTGCCAATCACTTCAGGCACGTGTTCGATGAAGTCGACTTTCGAGACGGGCACTTCTTCTACCGGTTTCTCTGACCGGTTCACTGGTCGCGGGCGATCGCCTCCAGGACTCGCGCGATCATGCCGTCGACACGGTCGGCCTTGATCCAGCGCATCACGATGACCATGGCCTGCTCGGGCAGGTGCGCCACGATCGACGAGCCTGCGCCGATCGCGAACGTCGCGGTCACCGGGGCCGCCGGGAACAGTCGTCGACCGGTATTCAGCCACAGCAGATAACCGTAGAAGGGAGCGATCCGACAGGGCGCGCGCATTCGCGCAAGCCATTCCTTCGAAAGAATCCGTTTGCCGTCGACCTCACCGTCGGACAGCACAAGCCGGGCGATCCTTGCCTGGTCGCAGGCACTGATTCGGATGCCGCCGCCCCAATGACTGCCGCCCGGCACGCTTTGAACACGCTTGGATCCGACCGTCACCCAGCTGTTCAGGTAACCGTGCCAGTGCCAGTTGCGATCGATGCCGAGCGGGCGGCAGATGGCTTCATCGAAGACGTCGGGCAGTGCACCGCCGAACAGATGGGCCAACGCGAGCGACAATTGATTGATCCGCACATCGTTGTATTCCCAGGTAGTGCCGGGTGCGGTAAGTTCGCGGCGCGAGCCTTTGGCGGGTACCTTTTCTCCCGGCTTGGCCGGCTCGAAACTCAGCCGCCGATGATGATCGACCTGATCGGGGATGTCGAAACAGGTGCCTGACCATTCACTGGTCTGTTGCAGCAGGTGATCCCAGGTAACGCCCATATTGTGAACGTCGTCGAAACCGATGCCCGGCAATTGCGCGCCAACGCGTTGGTCAGGATCCGGCAGCAGGCCGCGATCGTGCGCGACGCCCGCCAGCAGCGCGAGATAGGTCTTGGCGATACTGAACGTCAGATCCGCCCGTGTCGGGTCTCCCCAGCGGGCGATCTCCTTGCCCTCGCGCAGCACCACGCCATTGGGACCGCCGCGCGCGAATACGGGCCCCAGCAAGCGGTTCCAGGGTGGTGGATCGGCAAGGTGGATTCCCCACGAAGTCTCATCCGCAACCGGGTCTCGTCCCCAGTCGGATTCGTGGGCCTGTGCGTAATCGGCGACCGCGCGCCAGCCGGCGGATTCGGAGGAGGGACGGGACGAGTCGATCATGGTGGCGAAGACTGGGTGGCCGGTGGGCGCCTATTCTGCCCTGCCGCCGCTAGCGACCTGCGAATCGAGCGCGACCGCCAGACCGCGTCTGTTCTACCATCGCGGTTGTATCCATTTGCATTATCTCGGTGACATGTCCGACCCAAGCGATTCAAGCAGACCTCACGATCTCGCAGCCGTGCCAGGCTCGGCACCGGAAGATCGGGCTCGGCCATGGCCCGCGATCACTTGGCTCGTCGCGGCAGCGGCGGTGGCCGGTCTGAGCGCATGGCTGCGTTTCGACCTCCTCGAGCCCCTGACCCGAACCGCGCAATGCGCAGCGGCGCCGGACCTCTTCATCTGCCAGCTGCGAGCGGTACTGATCGTGCTCGTTCAACTCGAGCGTCTGGGCTGGATCGCACTGGCCATCGTCGTGATCGGCTTGATCACCGGCCTGCGCACGATCATCGCAGCGGGCTTCCTGACGGGTGCCGCCGCCTTGATGCTCTATTCAGTCGAGCCGGGCGCGGTCGCGGCGTTGCTCGCAAGCATCGTGCTATTGCGCAGCAAGGGTTCGTTCTGGCGCGCCAGCAGCGGGTAGGCGCCTATCGGCAAGACCAGTGCGGCCAGTAGCCAGGCCTCATGATTGTGTGGAATTTCCGGCAACAGCATGAATGGCGTGGCCAGAAGAATCACGATGCCGAGCCAGCGTTCTTCCAGCGCATCCCGGGGCAGCGTATGCCCGCCCAGCCAGAATCCGAGCATGATCGCCAGCGGCGCAACGTAGAACTCGAGCGCAAAACCGCGATAGCGCGCGTCGAAGGCATGAAGCAACAGGAACACCGCCGTGCCGAAGAGCAGGACGGCCCGCAGCAGACCGCCGAGCGCCAGCCGTCGTTCGGGTGCGCCGGTCGCTGCCCGGCCGCGTCCGACGAATGATTTCAAAGCAGCGCGAACGGTCGGCAATGGCGTGTCGCCCGTCACGAAACCGGGAAGCAGCAGAGCGGCAGCCAGACCGGTAAGCCAGAAAGCGACACTGCCGAGCCATTCGGCAAGAAACCGGTTCCATGTGATCAGGTAGTCGACCTGCGCTACCAGTAGTGACCCGGTCAGCGCGCCGACACTGGCGGCGATGGCCAGCAAACGAATGGATGCATTCGCCGTGCTCGAATCCGCCGTTGACCAGCGAGTCCACCGCCACCACGTCGCGACGAAAACGCCGGCCAGCAGGCCCAGGCCGCAGAGCGTCGCGAGCAGCGCGCCGGGTTTGCCGACCACGCTTCCGCGCCAGGGAAATTTCTGCGCGCCGGCGGAGTCGAGGAATCCCCAGTGGCCACCCATCGCACCTTCCAGCCGTCGCTTCCACGGCTGATCGAAGGCTTCGATCAGGTTGTAGTCGATCGAACGGGCGGTGGCGGCGGTCACCCATTCGCGAATGAATCGCGCCTGTTCGACCCGTCCGGGTTTCGCCGGACCGCGCATCCTTCCGGCGCTGGGCCAGCCCGTTTCGCCGATCATGATTCGCTTGCCGGGGAACTTCTCGACGACGTGCTGGTAGACATCGAGCACATGGGGAACGGCCGCCTCGATACCTACCGGTTCATCTTCCCAGAAAGGAAGAATGTGTGCCGTCACGTAATCGACATGTCGGGCCAACGATTCGTTCTTGAACCAGAACTCCCAGACATCCGCGTAAGTGACTGGAATATCGACGGCATTCCGCATTCGATCGATGTAGGCAGCCATCGCTTCCGCAGTCTGCTCACGCCTGAGCAGAACTTCGTTGCCGACGATGACACCGACGATCGTCTCGGGATACTGTCTGGCCAACGCAATGCCATCGTTCAGTTCCAGTTGATTTTCCAGATCGCTTCGGCCGATCCAGATACCGAGCAGCACCGTCATGTCGAGCTGCTGCGCTACTTTGGGGACCAGGCCGATGCCCTGCTGCGTCGAATAGGTGCGAACACACTTCGTTACCTTGGACAGCAGGCGCAAATCCTGCTCCACCCGTTCAGCGGTGACCATATGGCTCGGATCGAAAGGCGATTCGCCGGCTAGTCGGTAAGGCGCATAGGAAAGACATGCCACGCGTTCGACGGGGGGCTCGGTCAACGGCTCGGGCTGCGACTCGTTGAAGGCTGCGATGACCACCGTCAAAGTGAACGACAGCGAAAGCAGCACCAGAAACCAATGTCGAACGAACACGCTACCTCTGCAAAGTCACAATGGAAACGATCGCTTACACAAACCGTTCGCGGCAAAAAATCGCCTGCTCTACACTGCGCGCCTGTCATGCTCATCCGAAATAACAGGTCATCCGGGCGTTCGGTGCGAACCACGCAAGTGTCGCACAGCCTGAGCTTTGTACTGTTTTCGATCCGCCCGAAGGAGCAGACTGGTTCAGATCAATTCCGACTACACCGACACGTCGCGTGCCGGCCCTGATTGGTCCAACTCACTTTTGACGCAAGTGCTGATTTTAGAAAGTCGGTATCGAACGTTCGCAAATTCTTGAACCGGTGTTTGGCATACGCATTGCTTGATTGTCTGCTGAAGCACCGATTGCATGCATCCAGGATCGAGCGGCAACGGATCCATATGCAAAGTACTTCATTCCCGACGCGGTCTGTCGGCGCTACTAATACATACCTTTCATCGTTCCATCCTGGGAACTTCCAAAATCATGCCTGAATTACGTGTTCTGAATAGCGATGCATACGCCGGGATGGCTACTCCCGGCATGGCTGAAGGAACTGGCGAGCACAATCGTCGCAAGTCGGTTTCCGGATCGTCGATTCTCGATCGCTTTCGGCCAGCCCAGGCGATCAACGCGTTGTGGGTCCTTGCCGTTGCCGTCGCATTGGCCATGGGACTGTCGGCGAGCAACATGGCGTTGTGGCAGTGGACGCACCCGACCATTGCCGCGCCCGACGCCGCCGGCGAGTTCGCCGGAGTCGCCTACAACGCGTTCGGCCGCTGGGACAGCCCACTGACGAAACAATATCCAACGGCCGAGGCAATCCATCGCGACATGTCGATGCTCGCGAGCCATACCCGTCGTCTGCGTACCTACAGCTCGAGCGAGATGCCGGAGATTCCCGGGATCGCGGCTACCTATGGATTGAAGATCACGCAGGGCATCTGGCTGGATCTGCGCGAAGACAACAATCAGAAGGAAATCGCCGCCGGCGTCAAGGCGGCCAAGGAACATCGAAACATCGAACGCCTGATGGTCGGTAACGAGTCGATCCTCAGCGGTCAGATCACCCCCAAACAGATGATCGGTTACCTCGAACAGGTTCGCTCGCAGGTCGGCGTGCCGGTTTCGACCGCCGAGCCGTGGCATGTCTGGCTGCGCTATCCCGAACTCGTCGATCACGTGGACTACATCGCCGTGCACTTGCTGCCCTATTGGGAAGGCGTGCCGCTGGATCAGTCCCTCAAGTACTCGCTGGCGCGGTTCGACGAAGTCAAGAAGCGCTTTCCCGGCAAGCATGTCGTGATCGGCGAGATCGGCTGGCCCAGCCAGGGCGACCGGTTCGACGGTGCAACAGCCGACCGGGCCTCGCAGGCGGTGTTCATTCGCGAATTCCTCGCCTACAGCAAAGGCAAGAACATCGATTACTTCCTGATGGAAGCGATCGATCAGCCATGGAAGCGTGCGACGGAAGGGCGCGTCGGATCCTACTGGGGCGTGATCGATTCCGATCGGGAGATGAAGTTTCCGTTGACGGGCCCGATCGAAAGTGATCCGAACTGGGAAGGCAAGGCGACGCTTGCGTCCGCGCTCGGCCTGGTTCCGATGATTGCCTTCCTCGTGGCATTCCGCCGGATGCGTCTGGCGAGCAAGGTCTTCTATGCCGGCCTGATCCAGGCTCTCACGTCGCTGACCATCTGGATCCTCGCGATTCCGGCGGAATTCTATCTGCGCGTGCCGGACTGGATAGGGGTCGCGGTCCTGTTGCCCACGCTATTCATGATGGTGTTGATCCTGTTGACGAACGGATTCGAGTTTGCCGAGATGTTCTGGCGTGGCAATCTGCGCCGCACCTGGAAGTCGGAACCGCTCGCTCCCGGCAAGCGCGAGCCGCGCGTATCGATTCACCTGGCGTGCTGCAACGAGCCACCGGAAATGGTGATCCGCACGATCGAAAGTCTGCAGGCACTCGACTACACGAATTTCGAAGTGCTGGTCATCGACAACAATACGAAGAACGAAGCGCTTTGGAAACCCGTGCAGGCGCACATGGCGGGCCTGGACGAACGATTCCGTTTCTTCCATCTGCCGAGCTGGCCGGGGTACAAGGCTGGCGCACTCAACTTCGCGCTCGAGCAGACCGATCCGACGGCGGAGATCATCGGCGTGATCGACGCCGACTACGAAGTCAATCCGAACTGGCTGCGCGACCTCGTCGGCAAGTTCGACGACGAGAAGGTCGCCGTGGTGCAGGCACCGCAGGCTCACCGCGAATGGGATCGCCAGATCTTCCGTCGCATGATGAACTTCGAGTTCGACGGCTTCTTCCGGGTCGGCATGCATCACCGCAACGAGCGTGACGCAATCATCCAGCACGGCACCATGTCGCTGATCCGGGCTTCGGCATTGAACGATCACGGCCGCTGGTCGGAATGGTGCATCTGCGAAGACACCGAACTCGGTCTGCGCTTAATGAAAGCCGGGCTGCGCACGGTATACGTCGATGAAGTGATGGGACGCGGTCTTACACCCGACACGTTCTCGGCGTTCCGCAAGCAGCGACGTCGCTGGGCGCAGGGTGCGATGCAGATCATGAAGGCGCACGCCGGGTCGCTGTTCTTCGGCCGTGCGACACCCGATCGACCGGGTCGTCCTGGCGGACGTCTGACCGGCGGCCAGCGATATCACTTCGTTGCCGGGTGGATGTCGTGGTTCGGTGATGCGATGCACCTTTTGTTCGCTTTCGGCGCGATGTTCTGGACCATCGGGATCATGGCTGCCCCGCATCTGTTCAGCCTGCCGATCTTCCTTTTCATGTTGCCGGTATTCATCTTTTTCGTCGGCAAAGCCGTGTTGGGTCCGTTGCTCTACTGGCGTCGCGTACCTTGCAGCGTCGGCGACGTCGCGGGATCCGCATTGGCCGGTATGGCGTTGTCGCATGGCATCGCGCTGGGCGTGTTCACCGGAATCTTCAAGCGGACAGCCGTCTTCGAGATCACCGAGAAGGCAGGCGGCGCAGGGACCGACGCGAAGTCGATCG
>JBGSTN010000679.1:0-1621 GCA_041736455.1 Burkholderiaceae bacterium
GGCTTGCCGGGCGGCGCCAGAGCACCGGCGTTCATTCGCGGGCGATTGCCGCCTGTACGGCACGCCGCCGCGAATCGATGATCCGGCCGATTTCCATGGCCATGCTCGGTCGCCGCTCGATCAGCTCGTGCACCTGCTGCGGCGCAACCGCCAGCACCTGTACGTCGCCCACGGCGCGCGCAGTGTAGGGGGTTTCAGCACCGGCCAGGACCGTGGTTTCACCGAACACATCCCCGCGCTCCAATCTGAACAGGTCGCGTTCGTCACCGCCGGCGGAGCGCACCCGGAGCAGGACGGATCCGCTGGCGATCAGGTAGAAGTTCGACGCCGGTTCGTTCTGGCCGAGCACGATCTCGCCATCGGCATGATGCTCGAAACGGGCTCGGCCCGCCCACTGGTCGAGCGCTTCCGCATCGAGGAGCCCGGAGAGGAAGCGTGTCTGATCGAGCAGCGTTCGATTCGCCTGTTCGGTCTTGGCTGCGAGCTTGTCGCCGTCGAAGTAGTGCAGCGTCCGGATCGGAAACGGAATGTTCAAGCCCATGCGTTGCGCCGCGTACCAGACTCGGGTCATGAAGCGGTCGATGACCTGCTCCTTGATTTCGGCGCTGCCCGCGAGGAACGTCACCTTGTATTCGATCGCCGAGTCGGCGAATTTCTCGACGAACACACCGAGTTCGGGCTTGTCCGGCAGGATGGTCGCTTGCTCGGTTGCCGTCACCGCATCGAGCAACATCGCCCTGACGCGATTCGGCGGATGCTCGTACGAGAATCCGATCGTCACCGATACTGGCGTACCCTGGTTCGGACGCGACAGGTTGACGATGGTTTCCTTGGCCGCGATCGCGTGCGGCACGATCACGATGTTGCCGTCGACCTCGATACGGGTTGCCCGCCAGTTGATTTCTTCGACCATGCCCTCGACATCGCCGATCTGGATCTCATCGCCCTCGGAGAACGGCCGTTCCATCAGCATGGAAAGACCGAGCATCACATTGCCCAACGTTTCCTGCAGCGCAAAACCGAGCACGACCGAACCGACGCCGAGCGCCGTGAGCAGCGCGGTGACATCCTGATCCCAGACTTCGGCCAGCACGATGGCGCCGCCCACCGCCAGCATGATGGACAGGATGATGTCGCGCAGCAGCTTCGGGGTGCGTCCGCGCCAGGAATCTTTCGGGGCGCCACCAAAGAACACGGCATTGAAGATCGATACCGAAACCAGGATCGTCAGGACCAGCAGCACCGTCAGCAAGAGGCGATTGCTCGTCGCTTCGGGCGGCGCCTGCATCACGAAGCGAACGATGAAAAACAGTGCCGCCACCGGTAACAGCAGGTTGACTGCATACCATAGCGAGCGGGTCGCGGGCGATCGACGCTTTTCGAACAGGCCGAGCAACTGACCGAGTACACCGGCAGCGAACGGAAAACCGACGACCACGGCCAGCGCCCACAGGAACCAGGACTGCGTGGCGAAGTCGCTCAACTTGCGCTCCCACTCGTCGAAACGGCCGCAACGCTACCGATTCCGTCCTCCGCGCGTTCCTGAAGCAGCAGTCCTTCGACGGCCTCGGAACCGGCCGGCGCGAACGTCGCCACTCCCTTCAGCGCCTCGGCGAATTCG
>JBGSTN010000064.1:0-1796 GCA_041736455.1 Burkholderiaceae bacterium
GCGCCATGGCCGTCAGCAAGTCCTGCAGGTCCCGAGTGGCTCGCACGATCGCGGGGTCGGGCGCGCCGGGCGCGATCAGCCATGCCGCGAACAGATCAGCGGCCGTCAGCACGTGTGTCCGGGTGTGATCGTCGATGTCGTTGCCGGTTCGACGCAATGCATCCAGTCGAACCTCGAGCAGGCCGGCCAATGCCGATACCTCGTCGAGTCCGTTCATTGCAGCGGAGCCGCGCAACGAGTGAAGGACGCGAAACACCGTATCGACGCGCTCCGATGCGTCGATGACCGGCAGGTTGTCGGCGAGTGCCGCTGTCAGCAGCTCGAGGCCCTCGATCGACTCGGTCCGGAAGAGAGCCAGCATCTGGCTCGCCAGCGAGCCGCTATCCATCGTCGGTCTCACGGGGTTGCCTTCGTGGCGGCCTGGGCGCGCTTGCCGAGTGCCTTGGTGGTCACCTTCAGAAGCGTCTCGCCCTTGAACGGCTTGACGATCCACGCGGTCAGCCCGGCTTCAAGCCCTTCGTGCACGCGGTCCGTCTGCGATTCGGTGGTGAGCATCACGATGGGCAGGTAACGGCGAGAGGCCATTTCCCGCGTCCGACGGACGAGTGCCAGGCCATCGATGCCAGGCATATGCAGATCCGTCAACAGCACGTCCACGTTGACGTCCGAGGCAAGTACGGCAAGCGCCTGCGTGCCGTCGACCGCTTCGATCGTCTCGTAGCCCGCGGCTTGCAGTGTCGTGCGCAGCAGAAAGCGAACGCTGGCAGCGTCGTCGGCGAACAGCACCACGGACTTGCCGGGGATGGGCGGCGCGGCGCCGACCGGATTGCCTGTCATTTGGAACCCTTGATATCGAAGTTGCCGGCTGCATCCAGGCAGCCGGCCAGGGCGAGCGCGCTTTGCACCGGTTCCGGTAGCGGCAGCCCGAAGGCTGCCTTGCCACTGGCCAGGCGCAGGCGCCGGAAGGCGAGCAGCAGTTGTACCCCTGCCAGATCGACTTCCCTGGTGTCGCGAAAGCGCAATGCTGCCCGCGCAGGCGCTGCCGCACACAGCAGCACTTGCAGCGCCTGTGCGTGGCAGGCCGTGAGCTCGGGCAGATCGCACACCGGTGCGTCGTCAGTGAGCGAGTTCAGCAGGCTCATCGACGACTTCCTTCACCGTATCGAACTCGTTCGCCGAGAACACGCGATTCACGTCGAGCAGGATGACGAAGCGCTCGTTGCGCTTGCCGATGCCTTTCATGAACTCCGTGTTCCAGCGCATCCCGATGCGTGGCACCGCCTCGATCGCACCTGCCTCGAGCTCGGTGACTTCATGCACGGCGTCGGCGATCGCTCCGACCACGAGCGATTCGCCGTCGACCTGCACTTCCATCACGATGATGCGGGTGTCACGCGAGGCGGTGGCCTTGACCATGCCGAACTTCACGTGCAGGTCCACCACCGGGACCACGTTGCCGCGCACGTTGATCATGCCGCGCATGTACTCGGGCGCGCGCGGCACCTTGGTGATCGGCACCATGTCCAGCACCTCGCGCACCTTGGCCACCTCGACGGCGAACAGTTCGCCGTCGAGCCGGAAAGTGAGATGCTGCGACGTCAGCGTATCGATTTCTGTACTCATGGGATTCTCCTGAGTCGGTTCATGGACAGATCAATAGCGCTCGAAAGTCGCGTCTTCTTCATCGAGCATGAGTTCGACGCCGCCTTCGATGTTCGCCTTGCTGGTGGCCGCCGGCGCCGCTTTCCTCGGCGTTGCCGGGCGATTGCCGGAAGCGGTCACATGTGCGACGGCTG
>JBGSTN010000745.1:0-1810 GCA_041736455.1 Burkholderiaceae bacterium
GCGCCCGGCACCGGCGTGCCCGCGTCGCCTTCCAGTCCTGCGCCAGGCGCAACCACCCCTGGAGCCAAGCCATGAGTCTTGCGCATTACCTGATCCTGGGTGCGGCGCTGTTCTCCATCAGCGTCGTCGGCATCTTCCTCAACCGGCGCAACGTGATCGTCGTGCTGATGTCGATCGAACTGATGCTGCTCGCCGTCAATACCAACTTCATTGCGTTTTCGCACTTTCTCGGGGACGCGGCCGGACAGATCTTCGTCTTCTTCATCCTGACGGTTGCCGCCGCCGAGTCTGCGATCGGTCTGGCGATCATCGTGATCCTGTTCCGCAACCTCGAAACCGTCAACGCCGAAGAGCTCGACAGCCTCAAGGGCTGATTGCACGGCATATCCCAGGCCCGACCCATGAAATTCATCTTCTTCCTCGCAGCATTCGCTCCCCTGGTGGGTGCCATCGCGGCGGGACTGTTCGGTCAGCAGCTGGGTCGTACCGGGGCCCATCGCGCGGCCATCGGCGGGGTTGCCGTTTCCCTGCTCGCCTCGCTGCTGTCGTTCATTCACGTGATGCAGGGCAACACCTTCAATGGTCCGCTGTACGACTGGTCGGTGATCGGCGATATCACGCTGCAGGTCGGCTTCCTGGTCGATTCCCTGACCGTCACGATGATGTGCGTGGTGACGTTCGTGTCGTTGATGGTGCACATCTACACGATCGGCTACATGGTCGACGATGACGGTTACGAACGATTCTTCGCCTACATCTCGCTGTTCACGTTCTCGATGATGATGCTGGTCATGTCCAACAATTTCCTGCAGCTGTTCTTCGGCTGGGAAGCGGTGGGCCTGGTTTCTTACCTGTTGATCGGCTTCTGGTTCAAGCGCGACACGGCCATCTACGCGAACATGAAGGCGTTCATCGTCAACCGGGTAGGCGATTTCGGGTTCGTGCTGGGCATCGGGCTGGTACTCGCCCATTTCGGCAGCCTCGACTACGCGGAGGTTTTCGCCGCTGCCCCGGCCCTTGCCGACCGGACGATCAATCTCGTCGGAGCGGCCGAATGGTCGTTGCTGACCGTCACCTGTATCTGCCTGTTCATCGGCGCGATGGGCAAGTCGGCACAGTTCCCGCTGCATGTTTGGCTGCCCGATTCGATGGAAGGCCCGACCCCGATCTCGGCACTGATCCACGCCGCAACGATGGTCACGGCAGGCATCTTCATGGTTGCCCGCATGTCGCCGCTGTTCGAACTGTCCGACACCGCGCTCGGCTTCATCATGGTGATCGGCGCGATCACGGCACTGTTCATGGGCTTCCTCGGCATCGTGCAGAACGATATCAAGCGCGTCGTTGCCTATTCGACGCTTTCGCAACTCGGCTACATGACGGTGGCGCTCGGCGCATCGGCCTATGGCGTGGCGATCTTTCACCTGATGACGCATGCGTTCTTCAAGGCGCTGCTGTTCCTCGGGGCCGGTTCGGTGATCATCGGCATGCATCATGACCAGGACATCCGCAACATGGGCGGCCTGCGCAAGTACATGCCGATCACCTGGATCACGTCGCTGATCGGTACGCTGGCACTGGTCGGAACGCCGTTCTTCTCCGGCTTCTACTCGAAGGAGTCGATCATCGAGGCGGCGCACCTGGCCAATGTGCCGGGCGCCGGCTTTGCCTACCTCGCCGTCACGGCTGGCGTATTCGTCACGTCGTTCTATTCGTTCCGGATGTACTTCCTCGTCTTCCACGGCAAGTCCCGCTGGGGACACGCGACGGCCGCGGCCCATGCACACGCGGACCCCGCGGCCACGAGGTC
>JBGSTN010000746.1:0-9880 GCA_041736455.1 Burkholderiaceae bacterium
CTCGAGGGCCGCTGAAGCCAAGCGGCTCGCTGACGCGGAGAAGGCTGCTGAAGCCCAACGGGTTGCCGAGGCCGCGAGGGCCGCCGAAACCAAGCGAATCGCCGACGCCCGGAAGGAGGCCGAAGCCAAACGCGTCGCCGACGCCGAGAAAGCGAAGGAGGCCAAACGAGTCGCGGACGCGGAGAAGGCAGCTGAAGCGAAGCGAATCGCCGACGCCCGGAAAGAGGCCGAAGCCAGAAGAATCGCGGATGCGCGAAGTGCGAAAGAGGCCAGGCGGGTAGCCGATGCCGAGAAGGCCGTTGACGCCAAGAAGCAAGCAGCAGCCGAGCAGGCCGCCAGGCTCGCGGCAGCGAGCGAAGGGAAGGCCGCGGCCGGAGCCTCGCGCAACGGCGAAATGCTGCCTGGTGACCAATCCGTCAAAGGCGTCGGAGAACTTCGTGTCGCCGACGCCAGGCAAAGCGAAGAATCCGAAGCCGCGAATCTTGCCAGCCTGCGCGAGGACTCATCGATCGCGATCAACTGTGGTCGGTTGTCCGGTGGTTACGACCTGCCGTTCCCAAGCGGTACCGCGAACCTGGCCCCCGCCGTGCGACGTGAATTACGCGCGCTGGCGAGTTGCATGCGCCGCCTCGGCGGCAAATTCGAGGTCGCTGGTCACAGTGACAATATGGGCAATTCGATCGACAATCTTTTGTTGTCCGTCGACCGTGCGCAGGCTGCCGCGGATTTCCTCACATCTCTCGGTGTGCCCGGCGACCGGTTGCAGATCAAGGGCTATGGCGAAACCCAGCCGGTCGCCGACAACTGGACGGTGAGCGGGCGCAATCAGAACCGCCGGATCACGGTTCGTCGCGCCACCGGTTGATGCACGGGCTACCGAGACCGCATCGTCAGGAATCGGGAAGACCAGGACACGCCTTTCGACTTGTCGCGAGTGTGTGACCCGTCATATTCCTCGAATTTGACCGTTCTTCCGACACTTTTCCTCCGCTCTCGCAACCTGCCCGTGCGATTGGTCACGATCTGCCCATCGGGTTCGGCGTTACGCTCTCTCGATGACAACGGCTCTCCTGATGAAAACGAATCCCGTCGCCCCTCTCCGGACGCTCCTGCGCAAGTCGGATTCCAGCCAGGATGAACTCTGGCTTCAGCAAGCTCGCGCAGCGTGCGCCGAATCGTTGCGACTGATCGAAGCACGTAGCTCGACCGACGAATTCGCCGATCGCGATACGCGCGCATGCGTGCTGGCGGTGAGCAAGAGCTTGCAGTGGGTGCTTTCGGGTCAGTCGTCCCCCAGCCAGCTGACCACCACGGCGCGACGCGCGATCCAGGTCTTCGATCGGATATCGAGCGCGGCGGCCTGATCCGGTCGATCCCGGCACCCGTTGTTGGTTCGACTCGAAAATTCTCGCCGCTTTATCCGTCCACCGGTTCGTTCGCACCGCCAACCCGATCTTTCGACGACTGGACAGTCGAACCGGCCGATACGCCGCTCGACGCCTCCGGTCCGCCTTCCTGCATCATCGCCTCTTCGGTCGCACTGGTGATGCCGTCGTTCGATCGGGACGACCGCCGGACCGCGAACCCGGTCTCGGGCCATGTGGCGTCACGCTCGGGCGCCAGATAGCTGCGATCCTTCTCGCGAGCCTTGCCGATGATCAGCGCCTGATCGGCCCGTGCGATCAATCCGGCCATCGTCTCGCCAGGTTCATGGCAGGCGATTCCCGCGGTGACCCCCAGCCGGTGTTTTCCTTCCGGGACTCGAAAAAGGCGGGAAACGGTATCACGACGGATAGGTTCGATCGCGTCGACCGGATCGACAACGCCTTCCAGACGCATGGCGACGAGGAATTCGTCACCGCCGGTCCGTCCGACCAGATCGGACTGCCGCAGTCGACCCTGCAGGCGGCGGACGAACTCCTCGAGCACGGCATCGCCTGCCCGATGCCCATACCAGTCATTGACCTGCTTGAAGCCATCGAGATCCAGTGCAACGACGGCAATTCGCGCGTCGCGCTCGAGTTCGCGTCGATTGCGCAGCATTCCTTCCAGACGTCGTTCGAACTCGGCGCGCGTCAAGGCGCGCGTCAGGCGATCGACCGTTGCATCTTCGTGGAGCCGGTAGATCGGCTCGGTCAGTCCGAATACCGCGAGGATCGCGATGATCGCGGGCACGATGATGACGGCCAGCAACGTGCGGATCTTTTCCGTATAGAACGCCCCGATCGAGCCGGCGAGTTCGTTCGCGGGAGCCTGGACCAACAGCAGCCATTTCAGGCGCCCGCCCGACATTTCGAGCGAGCGGACAAAGCCCAGGTGCGGTTCACCGGCAACTTCGAAGCGTTGCAGGCCTGCCTGAAGAGCATTGAACCCGGCGCCCGGCCGTTCGATCGTCCGGTAGAGGGTTTCCAGCGGGTTTCCCGCGACGCTCTCGAGCGAAGGCATAACATCGCCCAATTGCGGCATCGCGAGTTGGCCATATTCGGAGAACGCAATCGCGCGATGCGTTTCATCGAGAATCACGGCCGTGCTCTCGCGAGTGCCGGTCAACCGCGCCAACGAAGCCGATATCTCACTGATGTCGACGTCGACGCCGAGCACGCCGGCATCGCGCCCGTCGGCGAACGTCGTCGGAAGGGCCGCCATGATCCCGGGGCCGTAGGTATCTCCGTTCGAATAGACACCGGTCCATGCCAGTGAACGTTGTTGCTGCGCCGACAGATACCAGGTCTCCTTGCGAGGATCGTGTGAATCGGTGCGGTCCGAGCGACTCCCCGTCACCTCGAGTGCGTGATCTCGCTGCGTCAGAAGGACCGCGCGTTGCCTGCTCGTGATGCTGATCTGGCGCGTGATGAATCCGGAGTCGTTCCGTTCGACGCTGATGAAGCTGCCGTTCGAACGGGCCAGATGCATGCCCTGCAGGGTCGGATTCGAACGCAGCTGGGCGAGGAAGAACCGCTCGAGGTCACGATCGGAGGCAGCGTTCAGCACGCCTTCTGCAATCAGGTCGCGCCCGACTTCGAGGGCATTCTCGGCTGGGGCGAGAAACCGCTGAGTCTGATCGGCGACGGTGGTCGCCAGCCGATCCAGACCCGATTGGGTCGACTCCTCGAACTGGTCGACTGTTTCGTGGCGCATGCCGTACAGCACGATCACCGCCGTCGCCAGCTGGACACTCAGCAGGACGATGACGAGCATGGCACGCAGTACGGCTGGCTTCATACCGCCCATTCTCCAGAAACGGACCGGTCCGGGCGAGGAAATCAAGTGATAGGTTGACACAGGTCGACGATTTCGTGGTGGATTCGTCCACGGAAACGGACTCTGCCCGGTCGAACGATCGGTTCAAAGCCAACGCGCCACGCGTAAAATCGTGCGCGAACACGCCAATCGTGCGGCGCACGATTGCTCCAACTAGCCGAACCAGAGGACGACAACCCCGTGGCCCGACCCATTGCCTGCATTGAAGACCTGCGCAAACTCGCCAAGTGGCGAGTGCCGAGAATGTTCTACGACTACGCGGACTCGGGTTCATGGACCGAAAGCACCTACCGCGCGAACAGCGACGATTTCGCCGCGATCAAGTTCCGCCAGCGCGTTGCCCTCAATATCGAAACACGTTCGGTCGCCAGCACGATGATCGGCGAGCCGGTAGCGATGCCGGTGGCGATCGCGCCGACTGGCCTGACCGGCATGCAGCACGCCGAAGGCGAGATTCTCGCTGCGCGCGCAGCGGAGCGCTTCGGCGTTCCTTTCACCCTGTCGACGATGAGCCTCTGTTCGATCGAGGACGTCGCGGCAGCCACCACGCGTCCGTTCTGGTTCCAGCTCTACGTCATGCGCGATCGTGAGTTCATCGCCGGACTGATCGATCGTGCGCGCAAGGCGGGATGCTCGGCGCTGGTGCTGACGCTCGATCTGCAGATCCTGGGGCAACGTCACAAGGACCTCTACAACGGCTTGTCGGCACCGCCCAAACCGACGCTCGTCAACCTGCTGGACATTGCCCTGCGCCCGAAGTGGGCAATGGGCATGTTGAATACGAAACGTCGCGGCTTCGGCAACATCGTCGGGCATGTCAAAGGCGTGGCCGACATGGGTTCGCTGTCCGACTGGACGAGCAGGCAATTCGATCCTACGTTGAGCTGGGCGGACGTGGCGTGGATCAAGGAGCAGTGGGGTGGCAAGTTGATCCTGAAGGGCATTCAGGATCCCGAGGATGCGCAACGCGCGGTCGATAGCGGTGCCGATGCGTTGATCGTCTCGAATCACGGCGGGCGGCAACTCGACGGCGCGCCGTCATC
Organism: Burkholderiaceae bacterium; assembly: GCA_041736455.1. GTDB lineage: Bacteria > Pseudomonadota > Gammaproteobacteria > Burkholderiales > Burkholderiaceae_E > JAUIAI01. The sequence goes on from JBGSTN010000746.1 coordinate 4,305, forward strand.
GATCAAGGCGCTCCCACAAATCGTGAAGGCGGTCGGCGATCGGATCGAAGTCCATATGGACGGCGGAATCCGCAGTGGGCAGGATGTGCTTCGCGCCATCGCCCTGGGTGCCAAGGGCACGTATATCGGTCGATCGTTCCTCTGGGGCCTGGGTGCGATGGGCGAAGCCGGTGTGACTCGCTGCCTGGAGATCATCAAGAAGGAACTCGACCTGTCGATGGCGTTCTGCGGACTGTGCGACATCGCCGAAGTCGACGAGAAGATCATCTGGCGCGACGCCTGAGTGCTACCGCCGCCACGGCCGGGACGATGGCGATGGCGATGGCGATGGCGCGACAACCGCGACGGTCGCGGTCGCCAGAGCCCCGCATGCTCGATCCGGATCATTCGAATCCGGTGGCCGGCTGGCAGCCGTTTCCCCGATCGCGCTGGTCGTGATGCGCCTCATGGACTGTCACGAAGCGTCGCGTAGACAATAGCCGACCGGCGGGCCTGCCACCAGGCCCGCCATCGGATCAACGGATTGCCCGCCCGTCGGCGTTGCGACGTCCAGCCTCAGCAGGAGACTTGCGTGTTCCATTCCTTCTTTCCCAAACCTCGCCTATTCTTCACGAGCTTTGCCGGCTGGGCGCTGCTATGCGTGATCCTGTGGTTCTCGATCGGATCGGATCTCGGCCGGTACCTCTCGGTCGGAGGGCTGTTCGGCTATGGCTATCCGGCAGCCGAATCGATCCCAGGCACTGGAACACCCGGCGGCGCGACACCCGCTCCCGCGACACCGGACGCCGGGATACAAGGCGAATCGAAGCCGGGCGGCAGCGGCACTCCTGACACCGCCAGCAGGGCGGGCGACACGCAGGACCAGCAGGCACAGGAACGATCCGACGCGACGAATGCTCCGCAAGGGGCTGGACCGCAAGCAGAACCGGCAGAAAACGTCACGGAACTCGCCCGCAAGGCCGGGCTGGCCAGCGCCAACAGTTTCTGGTTCTACCAGTACATGGCGGCTTCGTATCTGCTCTTCATCGCCTTCTGGATGATCTATTCACCCCATCGCTGGGCGCACTGGTCGGTGCTGGGATCGGCGCTCATCATCTTCATCACCTGGTTCCAGGTTCAGATCGACGTGCTGATCAACGAGTGGTTTCGATCGTTCTACGACATCATCCAGTCGGCATTGGGCAAACCGAACGCGGTGACGACCGAACAATATTTCGGCCAGCTGCTCACGTTCGGCAAGTTGGCGCTCGTCTACATCACCGTGGCCGTGATAATCAATTTCTTCACGAGTCATTTCGTGTTTCGTTGGCGGACCGCGATGAACGACTACTACACGTCGCTCTGGCACCGGGTTCGCCACATCGAAGGAGCCTCGCAACGGGTGCAGGAAGACACGATGCGCTTCGCGTCCATCATGGAGAGCCTTGGCGTGAGGTTGATCAGCTCGGTCATGACGCTGATCGCTTTCCTGCCGATACTGTGGGGATTGTCCGGCTACATCACCGAGCTGCCGATCATCGGCCCCGTGCCACAAGCGCTGGTGTTCGTCGCGATCGTCTGGTCCATCTTCGGAACCGGCCTGCTTGCTCTGGCAGGGATACGCCTGCCCGGGCTCGAGTTCCGCAACCAGCGTGTCGAAGCCGCGTATCGCAAGGAGCTGGTGTTCGGCGAGGACAACGCGGAACGTGCACAGCCACCGACGGTGAAAGAGCTGTTCGACAACGTGCGCAAGAACTACTTTCGTCTGTACTTCAACTACCTTTACTTCAACGTCGTTCGCTACGGATATCTGCAGGTGGGCGCGCTGGTTCCCTATATTGCGCTGGGACCGTCGATCATCGCCGGTGGCTTCACGCTGGGCGTCATGCAACAGATCGTGCGCGCTTTCGGTACGGTGGAGAACTCGTTCCAATACCTGATCAGTTCATGGACGACGATCGTCGAGTTGCTGTCGATCTACAAGCGTCTGGCCGCGTTCGAGGCAGCGATCAACAACCAGCCGCTACCCGCGATCGATCAGGAGTATTTCGAGGGGGAATCCGGGCTGGCCTGAGGTCATTGCTCTTCAGCAAGCACCATCGTCCAGTAGGCGTTGTACTTGTTTTCGGTGGTGCCGGGCACCACGGCGATGCCGACCAGCGTCAGGTCGTCGCGCATCAGTGCGCGGCAATGCGGCGCGCTGTCGATCCAGGCCTCCATCACCGCAGCGATGTTTCCGAATCCCGCGGCGATGTTCTCGTCGGCACGTGCCCATTTGAAGTTGCTGCGGGTGAGGCGATCACCGACACGAGTGCCATCGGGCCAGGCATGACCCCACGAATTGGCTTGCTGCATCCACTCCGACTGCAGCAGGGCCGCCGCTGCAACGCGTGGATGCCATTTGACCGGTCTGGCCGGCGGGTAGTCGACATCACCGCAGCGCTGACCGGCGGCCCGCACGGCGTTGGTCGCCTCGAGAGACTTCATCGACAGTTCATCCAGCGGCGTATCGGTCGCCAGGACGACGAGTTCGCCGGCATTTTCCGCGCGAATCTCCGAACTGTTCCCCTTGGCGACCAGTGGTTCGAGTGACGAATCTTCGCTGGAATCGAAGAGATCGCCGCAACCGGCGAGCGACACTGCAAGCACAGCCACAGCGAGCAACCTGTCGAGCGGCAAGCGACGAGCGTCGCGACGCGAGACGTGAGAGATGTCGAACTGAATGGCCACGCGGAACCTCTGGTGATTGGGTCAGCACTCATTGTCGAAATCGCGTTCGCTCGACGCCCGATGGTCCGGATGAACGGCACGCCGTCTGGTCCGAATGGCGCAGTTGCGACGACCGATGTCGGGTTTGCACGACGGAAGCAGTCGAACGACTTCGACGGGTGCGTTCGAGGGTCGTAGCGTCGGCTACCGTCCGGTTCCGACGCACGGCGATTCGATCGGCGACGACTGCTGCGCTGGTCGAACGACCATCCCCGACCCACGTCATCACGGGTGTTCGTTCGGCGTAAGATCGGCGTGGCTATCGACGCCGCTGGTCGCTGAAGGTCGTCCGGTCGACCGCCGAGCGGATGTCGAAGCTCTCTTGAACCGGGCCGCGTCCCGCTCGGAAGAATTCTTCGATCAAACTTTCACTTCGGCGTTCGAACCAGGGCCATCGATGACAGGAAGCTTTCCGCGGACCACGTGCGCAAGAACGATGCGCCAAGCGGCTTCCATCGGGTCGATACCGAAGACGCCTGTCCGGACCCGCAGTTCACGCGCGCGCGAATCTGCAGCTGACCGCGTTGCCGAACAGATCATGAAACGAATCCAGCCGGGAGGCCTGCATGCCTGATCGACAACCATCCGGCACGAACCAGCGGGCGGGCGAATCGACCCGCCATGGCATGCTGCTCGTCGTCATTCAAATGGTGCTGATCGGTGTGCTGGCGGCGGGCCCGGTCGGCCGCTGGCTGACGGGACAGATGCCCCCGATCGGAACGATGCTGGTGATTGCCGCGGCAATGCTGCTGGGGGGATGGGCGATGCTTGCGATGCGGTTGGACAATTTCAGCGTGATGCCGACCCCTCGCGCCGGTGGTGAACTCGTGACGCGCGGGCCTTACCGATGGATCCGCCACCCGATGTACACCTCGGTGCTGCTGGCCGGCATCGGACTCGTGTTCGACGAACCTTCGCTGCTGCCATGGATCGCGTGGCTGCTCCTGGTCGTCGACCTGGTGATCAAGATGCGGCTGGAAGAACATCTGCTCGCAAGCCGGCATGCCGGCTATGCGAGCTATCGGCAGGCCACGTACCGGTTGATTCCAGGCCTCTACTGAGCCGGCCTCGTGGGCGTGAAGCCCGATCGTTCAACGCGCCGGCATCTCGTCTTCGAGGTAGACGCGAATGATGTCGTCGAACGACGATTCGGCCACGAACCCCAGGGACAGCGCGCGCGCCGTGTCGAAATTTCGCGGCCAGCCTGCCACGATGCGCTCGATGGTCGGATCCGGTTCGCGCTTGATGAGTTTCGCCGCGTCGGCACCCACGACCCGTTTGAGGGACTCGATCTGGTCGCCCACGGTTACCGACATCCCCGGCATGCTGAGATTGCGCCGCGGACCGATGGCACTGGCCGACAGGGTGGCGGCATGCAGGCAGAAGCCGATCGCCGCGCGCGGGCTGGCGACCCAGTGACGGACGTCTTCCGAGACCGGCAATACGGCAGGCAGGCCGTTGATGGGCTCGCGCAGAATGTTCGAGAAAAAGCCGGAGGCGGCCTTGTTCGGTTTGCCGGGACGGATGCAGACGGTCGGCAGGCGGATGCCGATGCCGTCGAAGATGCCGCGGCGCGAATAGTCTGACAGCAGCAATTCGCCGATGGCCTTCTGCGTGCCATAACTGGTCAGTGGCGTGAGGAAGAACTCGTCGTCGATCTTGTCGGGAAACGGCGCCCCGAACACGGCAATCGAAGACGCGAACACCAGCCTCGGCTGATAGCCGTCGGCGCCATTCAACGCACGGACCGCATCGTACAGATAACGGGTGCCGTCGAGGTTGATGCGATAACCCTTGTCGAAGTCGGCTTCGGCCTCGCCCGAAACGATGGCCGCCAGATGAAAGATCGTGTCGGGACGATCGGCCACGATCTGCTTTGCCGCGCCGACCGCCGACAGGTCGATGGCCCTGGTCTGGACGCGCGCGATCTTGCCGGCGACAGGCTGCGGCTCGAACACGTCGACGAGCGTCATCGACGCAATGGTCCGCCCGCCCAGTTGACCATCGGCGGCCAGGCGCTCGGCGAGCTTGCGACCGATCATGCCTGCGGCACCAATGACGAGAACTTTCATGGGGGGTCTCCTGTCTCTTTGGGTTGGAGGTGAAAATATACCGGGGTTTAGCGGTCCGACCCGGGAGCCGAACAGCCTGCGTGCCGCTATTCGACGAAATGTCGGCTCAGCAGAGCTGCCCGTGTGACGGGGCTGCGCAGGCGATCGAGCCACCAGTCGAGTGCAGGATGACTCGGCAGCGCACCCACGCTGCGCCGCCACGCGTAGCAGGCTCGCACAGGCAGTTGCTGCCGCTCGATCGGAACCGCGACCAGTCGACCGGCGTCGAGATATGGTCGTGCCACGGGTTCGGGCAGAAAGCCGCAGCCCAGACCGCGCAACTGCGCCTCGAGCTTGAACTGCATCGTGGAGACGGTGAGCACCGGTTGGCCCGGCAGCAGCCGGTAGGTTGCGCCCTCGCCTCTCGGTGCGCTATCGGCTACCGCCACCGCACGATGCCGTCGTATGTCCTCGTCGCACAGAACGCCTTCGTGGGCAGCGAGCGGATGGTGCGGGGCGACCGCGAAAACGAAGCGGATTTCGCCCAGGTTTTCGGACATCAGATTGGTCTGGGTGGCTTCGGTGACCACGCCGATCGCAAGATCCGCCTGGCCGTCGAGGAGGCTCTGCCAGGTGCCCGACAGGATTTCGGTGCGCAGACGCAGGCGCGTCGGCACGCCCAGCGCGTAGAAATCTTCACAAAGTTCCAGCAGCGTGGCGCGAGCCACGATCGCATCGGCCGCGATCGTCAGTGCCGACTCCCAGCCCGTTGCCACG
>JBGSTN010000751.1:0-2143 GCA_041736455.1 Burkholderiaceae bacterium
GCGGCACGCGGTGCGGCAGTGTTGCGCGTGCATGACGTGGCACAGACGCGCGATGCCATCACGGTGTTCGATGCGATCATGGCCGATGAGAGCCACTGAGAGTCGATCTTTCAACAACCAGTCACAGGACGGCAGGGATGAGTCGCAAGTATTTTGGTACTGACGGGATCCGTGGGCTGGTCGGTCAAGATCCGATCACGCCCGAATTCGTTCTGCGGCTCGGTTATGCGGCCGGGCAGGTGCTGGCCGCCGATCGGCGCGAAGGCGGCGGGCGGCCGACGGTACTGATCGGCAAGGACACCCGAGTTTCGGGCTACATGCTCGAGGCGGCGCTCGAGGCGGGATTCGCAGCAGCAGGGGTCGATGTGCTGTTGTCCGGGCCGTTGCCGACCCCTGCCGTTGCCTATCTTACACGTGCGCTTCGCCTGTCGGCCGGCGTCGTCATCAGTGCTTCGCACAATTCATTCGAAGACAACGGCATCAAGTTCTTTTCCGGCGACGGCAACAAGCTGCCAGATGCCGTCGAGATCACGATCGAATCGATGCTCGAGATGCCGCTGGCGTGCGTCGGCAGCCGTGACCTCGGCCGCGCCAAGCGTATCAACGATGCAGCGGGCCGCTACATCGAGTTTTGCAAGAGCAGCTTTCCGAATCGGCTCGATCTCAAGGGCATGCGGATCGTCGTCGACTGCGCCAATGGTGCTGCCTACCACACTGCGCCCAACGTGTTTCACGAGCTGGGCGCCGACGTGGTCGAGGTGGCCTGCGAACCGAATGGATTCAACATCAATGCCGACGTCGGCGCGGTGCGGCCCCAGACGTTGCAACGCGTCGTTCGCGAGCAGCATGCCGACATCGGAATCGCACTGGATGGCGACGCCGATCGCCTGGTGATCGTCGATCCGACCGGGCGCATCTACAACGGCGACGAATTGCTCTACGCAATCGCGATGGAGCGACTGACCCGCGGTCCGGTGACCGGCGTGGTGGGCACGTTGATGAGCAATCTGGCGCTCGAGCAGGCGATGCTCGCGCACGGCGTCGAATTCGAACGCGCCAAGGTCGGCGATCGATACGTGCTCGAAACCTTGCAGCAGAAGGGCTGGCTTTTCGGTGGCGAGAGTTCAGGTCACCTGTTGTGCCTCGATTGCCATACGACCGGAGACGGCACGATCAGTGCGCTGCAAGTTCTGTCTGCGATGCGTTCGCAGGAGAAGACGCTCGCGGAACTCTGCGTCGACCTGCGCCTGCTGCCCCAGGAACTCATCAATGTGCGCATCGAGCCGGGTTTCGATTGGCAACGCAGCGCCAAGCTCAACGCCGTGATCAGTGAAGCGAAGGCGGCGCTCGGCGATGCGGGTCGGATTCTGATCCGCCCCTCGGGCACCGAGCCCCTGCTGCGCGTGATGGTCGAAGCGTCGAGTCGCCGCAGTGCCGAGCAATGGGCCGCACAACTGGCCAATGCGGTGCGTGCCTGAACCGGACTGACGCGTGTTTCCGGACAGTCCGGTGGGCTACAATGCGCGGGTCGCGGGGCGTAGCTCAGCCTGGTAGAGTGCTTGCTTTGGGAGCAAGATGTCGGAGGTTCGAATCCTCTCGCCCCGACCACGGCGAACACCAGGGCCGCTTGCCGGTTGTACCGGCAACGGAATCCAGGCTTATAATCACCGTCTTTCGACAGCTGCCCGTAGCTCAGCCGGATAGAGCATCAGCCTTCTAAGCTGGCGGTCACAGGTTCGAGTCCTGTCGGGCAGGCCATTTTTCCCTGGCTTGGCGCAGGGCGTAGCAGTGAAAACCTTCGGTGTTCCGGAAGGTTGCGTTTGTCGGATGGTTGCAGTTCTGCAGTAGCGGTTTTGTCTGTTGATGCACCGATAGGTGCGTTGTGGTCGACCAGAAGTTCGCGAGATGTTCCGAGGGTGGCGCCGATTCTGCCTTGCCCGGAATTGCCAGGTTGACCACCATGGTGACTGTAGCTCAGCTGGTAGAGCCCCGGATTGTGATTCCGGTGGTCGTGGGTTCGAGCCCCATCAGTCACCCCATATTCCCTTCGAGCCCCGATATCCGAAACGCCGAGCGAGCGGCGGGTGGGCTCGTTACGCCCTTCGGCGCGCGCGACCGGGCGCCGGCATCGCCCGGTCCGATC
>JBGSTN010000758.1:0-1811 GCA_041736455.1 Burkholderiaceae bacterium
TGCGACGCGATTTCATCAAGGGCATGGGCAAGAAGGACGACCGTTTCATCATCATCCTGGACCCGGACAAGGCCTTCGACGTCGACGAGATGGCCAGGCTCTGCGAAGTCGGGCAGGCGACGGAGCCCGCATGACACCGATGTGCGACCAGAGCTTCCGTCAGATCACCGGGCTGATGTACGAGTTGTGCGGCCTGTCGTTCGGTGACGCGAAGCGCCCGCTGGTGTCGTCCCGTCTCGGACCGCGCATCCAGCGGCTCGGACTTGGATCCTACAAGGAATACGCTGCGCTGATTGCCGGGAACGACGAGAAGGGCGAGCTGCAGATGGCGATCGACCTGCTCACGACCAACGAGACGTACTTCTTTCGTGAGCAGGCACATTTCGATCTGCTGGAACGCGAGTTGCTGCAGACCCGCCCTCGGTCGTTCGCGGTCTGGAGTGCCGCATCGTCGTTCGGCGACGAAGCGTACAGCGTGGCGATGCTGCTCGCGGACCTGCAGGTCAAGGGACAGATCGGCCCGGACTGGCGCATCGTCGGCACCGACATCAGCGACCGCGTGCTGCGCAGCGCTGCCCAGGGCATCTATCCCGAAGACAGGCTTCGCCACGTGAGCCCCGAACGGCTCAGGCGCTATTGCCTGCGCGGCGAGGGTGAATCCGAAGGGCTCGCGCAGATCAAGGAATCGCTGCGTGAACACGTTCGTTTCGGTCAGGTCAACCTCTGCCAGCCCATCGAGGATCTCGGTCCGTTCGATGCGGTTCTGCTGCGCAATGTGCTGATCTATTTCGATCCCCCGACCAAGATTGCGGTCGTCGACCGGGTGCTGGCGAATCTGCGCCCCGGTGGCCTGTTCTTCATCGGGACGGCAGAGGGGCGCGTTGCCTGCAAGACGCCATTGCAGAACGTGGCGCCCGGGGCGTTTCGCAAGGTTGCATCGTGAAGTTCGCGAAGCGAGCGGCGGCTGCTCATGCCGCGCACGCGCCCTGCGCCCACGCCAAGGTGGATCGGTCGGCGCCGCACAGTGCGGTGTACCGGGTGCATCCGGGTGAAGTGGCGTTCGCCGAGCAGGGCGAGCAGCTCGACACGTTGCTGGGTTCCTGCGTGTCGGTGATCCTGACCGACTCGCGTCGCACCTTCGGTGCCATGTGCCACATCGTTCACGCTAGCGAGTCCGTCAAGCCCGTGCAATGCTGTTCGCACGGACCCCAGGCGTTGGATGCTCTCGACGAGATGCTGATCGCGCGCGGCATCACGCCTTCGAAATGCGTCGCCTATGTCTACGGCGGCGGCAACATGTTTCCCGGACACTACTCGAGGAGGCACGTCGGTGAGGTCAACGCCACGTGGGTGCTCGACGCACTGGCCGAGCGGCAGATCGCAGTGATTCACGAAGACCTGGGCGGCGGTGTCTACCGGCGCCTGCGCTGGACCGTGGGACCCGACGAACCCGAAGCGACCAGCGTGAAGGTCTGAAGAGAAGACGATGCCGATCAAGGTCTATGTGGTGGACGATTCCGCGGTGGTGCGGCAGACCCTGCTGCACCTGATCAAGGACGACCCGGAGATAGAGCTCGTCGGCAGTGCGCCCAACCCGCTGATCGCCGGGCCAGCGATCAACAAATGCCGCCCCGATGTATTGCTGCTGGACATCGAGATGCCGGGCATGGACGGGCTGACCTTTCTGCGCCAGATCATGGACGAGTCGCCGATCCCCACGGTGATCTGCTCGACCCTCACCAGCGACGGCAACCGTATGGCGCTGGACGCCCTGGCCGCCGGTGCGGTGGCCGTCGTGGCGAAGCCCCGCC
>JBGSTN010000765.1:0-1972 GCA_041736455.1 Burkholderiaceae bacterium
GCGGCACGCCGGTTGCGGGCACGCCACCACCGGCAACCGGCACCGTCGGAAAAGGCGGGCACCGTGCCATTGCAATCCAGGCGGTCTATTTCGGCGCGCTGGCGATTCGCGACAACGGCGATCTCTGGGGATGGGGATACAACAACTGCACGCTGGCACTCGGCGACAAGGAGCCGCGCACGACACCAGTGCGTATCGGCACCGGATTCGCTGCGTTCGGCGATACCTACGACATGTTCGACGTACTGGCTATCCAGTCCAACGGTGACCTGTATGCCTGGGGCCAGGGTGGCGCCTACTCGCTGGGGGTCGGCAATGCGACGGAAGTGTGTACGCCGACGAAGATACTTTCAGGTGTGAAGAAGGCCGCCGCGAGCAATTCGGCGGGCGCCGCCGTCATGCGGGACGGCACCGTGTATCGATGGGGCCATCGTTATCAAAATGCCGCCGGAACATTCGTCACCGCAATGTCACCGTTACTCCATGACGCGATCGGTGGCGGATGGATCGACGTGGCCGGCGACGACGACATCCTGGCGCTGGTCAGGATCGACGGCACTTTGTGGACCGCCGGGTATGGCAGCATCCTGCTGGGCATCGGGTCGACGTCAACGGTGGGTACGCTGTCGAATCCCGTTCTCAACCAGATCGGCAGCGACACCAACTGGTCAGCGGTCTACTACAACCCCAGCGCCTTTTTCGCTTCGAAGACGAATGGCGAACTGTACGGATGGGGTAACGGCTCGAGCTTCTTCACGCTGGGTGACGGCACCGATGCGAGGCAGGCATCGCCGGTGCTGATCATGGCGGCCGGCGCTGCGATCGTGAAGGTGATCTCACGAGGCGATACGACAATAGCAATCAGGGCCGACGGCAGCGTCTGGGGATGGGGAGACAATATCTCACGGAAATTCGGAGACGGCACCGATGTCGACTCGGCGTTGCCGCGTCTCGTCCAGACCGACACGAAAGACTTGTCGTTCCCCACTTCGAGCGTCCTGGGTGTCTCGATCAGGTCGAACCTGGACATCTGGGCTTGGGGCCAGAATCAGCCGGACCGTTTCAACCAGATGAATTGCCGCTCGTGCGATCTGCGCGGCAACGGAACCGCCTCTCTCCATGACCCGCAGGTGACCGATTCGTTCGTTCCATAGATCTATTCTGGCTGGCGGCGCAATGGCACCCGACTCGCCTGCCTCACGCTAGTGGGGCCTGTGGCGCCAAGACGGACAATGTGGCGGCATCCCTCGAGCCGCCAAAGTGCGTCGCCAGCGCGACATGGAATGGCGAGCCCGGTTCTGCAACCTCGGCGAATAGCGTGACGCAAGAATGGAACTTGCGCGCGTCGATCTCGCCAAGGATGGCTTCCGTGCTCAGGCCCGAATGGGCGTTCATGGCGTCGACACATTCGCGGAGCCGGCAACCCAGAATTGGGTGCGCGAGGTATGCCCGTGCTTCTGCGAGACCCGAGATGGCGTAGCGCCGTGCCATCGAACTCGAGCCCAGCCCCTGGATCTGCGGCAGCACGTACCAGCTCCAGTGGGTTCGCTTGCGTCCGGCACGCAGCTCGCTGATCGCTGCATCGTAGTTTGACGCCTGCGCATCGACGAAGCGGTGGAGATCGAATGGGTCGGAATGATTCGTCATCGTCGGACAAGCCTCATGCACTCTCGGTGCAAGAATCGGTCTCATGCGATGTTACCTTTCGACCTCACGCGACCCGTCAGGCGTCGCAGACCGCTCACGCAACCATCCGCATGGAACCCTTCAAGAACCTGCTGAATCCGCCGCTCGTGCGCGCCACGGCGCGACGCATGCGTGACGTGTGGCCCGAATTCGATGCGGCCCTGTTCGAACGCACCGCGCTGAACGGATTCGATGACCTCGAGATGAAGGCGCGGGCGATGCGCATCGCCGACGGGCTCGAAGCCACGCTGCCTGGCGGCAATGACGCCGCCGCCATAATCGGGCT
>JBGSTN010000079.1:0-10606 GCA_041736455.1 Burkholderiaceae bacterium
TCTGTCGGGACGCGCGGTGGCCGGCCTGGCCAACTTCTACAAGATCGCGCTCGACGAGATCCTCGTCGCTCACGACGAACTCGACATGATGCCCGGTCAGGCTCGTCTGAAGCTCGGCGGCGGCGTCGCGGGGCACAACGGGCTGAAGGACATCCGCCAGCGGTGTGGCGGCGACGCCTTCTGGCGGCTGCGCATCGGTATCGGCCATCCACGCGAATACGCGTCCAGGCAACCTGTCGCCGACTTCGTGCTGCGGCCACCCGACCAGGAACATGCCGATCTGATCGACCGTGCGCTGAGCGCCGCGCTGGCCGTCACGCGCGACCTGGTTGCCGGGCGAATGAACGAAGCGATGTTGAATCTGCACACAATGGTGGGCAAACCACCGGCGCTGGCCGACTGACGGGGTTCACAGGTCATCGCCGCTTCTTTTACCGTGGTGTCGAGTACACCGACCGCGACATCCGGTCGGCCTGAGCGTACCGTTCAACCGACTGGCGGGCGGAAGTGTCGGGCAAGGCTTGTTATGCTCGACCCATGATCCAGGAGTGATAGCGACGATGCAGGCAATGATTCTGGCGGGCGGCTTCGGCACCCGCATCAGCGAAGAAAGCTCGGTCCGACCGAAACCGATGGTCGAGATCGGAGGCCGCCCAGTGCTCTGGCACATCATGAAGATCTACTCGGCTCACGGCATCAATGACTTCGTGATCTGCTGTGGGTACAAGGGCCACATGATCAAGGAGTACTTTGCGAACTACGCCCTGGGCATGTCCGATGTCACGGTCGACCTGCGCAACAATTCGATGACCTTGCACCAGACCGAAGCCGAACCCTGGACGGTCACGCTGGTCGAGACCGGCTTGAACACGATGACCGGTGGGCGCATCAAGCGCGCTTCCAAATACTTAAAGCGCGATGAACCCTTCTGCTGCACTTACGGCGACGGGGTGTCCGACACGAACGTCACCGAGACGATCGCGATGCACAAGCGCGAGGGACGTCTCTCTACCGTGACCGCGGTCCAACCGCCCGGGCGCTTCGGGGCGTTCACCCTGCCGCACGACACGGCTGCAGTGCCGAGTTTCAAGGAGAAACCGAAGGGTGACGGTGCGTGGGTCAATGGCGGTTACTTCGTGCTCGACTACAAGGTCTTGTCGTACATCGACGGCGACGATACCGTCTGGGAACGCGAACCGATGGAACGACTCGCCGGCGAAGGCCAGATGACCGCCTATCGCCACATGGGATTCTGGCAGCCCATGGATACGCTTCGAGACAAACAGGTGCTCGAAGAGATGTGGTCGGAAAAGCAGGCGCCCTGGAAGATCTGGTAGGCCTTCAGTCCGCCCTGCTCCAGATGACCTGCCCGGTCGGTCCGACCAGCGCGCCCGACTCGCAGTGCCCGGCCTGATCGTCGAAGAAGAAGTCCGGTTCGAACGCACTCAGGAAGGGCCCCTTCGGCAAACCGCCCAGGAACATCGCTTCGTCCACGGCAATGCCCCAATGGTCCAGCGTGCGAATCGCCCGCTCGTGAGCCGGCGCACTGCGCGCCGTGACCAGCGCGGAACGGATCCGCATCGCGCTGCCCGGCTGGCCGTGCTGCAATCGGTGCAACGCTTCGAGCAGCGGCTTGAACGGACCTGGCGGCAATGGCGACGCGACATGCTTCAGCTCGTGCGCCTGGAAGGCGTCCAGGCCCTCGCGCTGGAAGACCTGTTCCGATTCGTCAGAGAACAGCACCGCGTCCCCGTCGAAGGCGATGCGGATCTCGTCCGGATGTGATTCCGACGCCTGCACCGAATCCGGAAACACGCGCGCCGCAGGAAATCCTCTTTCGACTGCCGCCCGCACATCGGCATCGTTGGCCGACAGGAACAGGTTGGCCTTGAGTGGCGTCAGATAGGGCCAAGGGTTCCTGCCCCGCGTGAAGACGCCTCGATTCAGCCGCAACCCCGCTTTCTCGGCCGAGCGAAAGACGCGCAGGCCGCTCACCGGGTCGTTGCGAGACACGATCACGACTTCGATCTTGCGCTGGTCTTCGGGCAGGCCGGGCGGGTCGAACGCGAGCAGTTTGCGCACGAGCGCGTAAGCCACGCCGGGCCGCGCGGGCTCATCGAAGCGTTCCCGCTGCAGCATCATGTAGGCATGGTCGTCGTCCTGCTCGAAGACAGCGTTCTCCTCTTCGAAATCGAAGATGGCGCGCGACGAAATCGCCACGACGAGCTTGCCTTCGAGAGTTGGCGGCATCGCGTGATATGCCCGAGGACGGCGAAGCGAAGGCTTCACACCTGCCTGGTATCGTAACCTCAAGCGTTCGACCCGCGAGGCCGGCTTCTATTCGCCCGCGACACGACCCGCTTGCAGCGCAGCCCTGGCCTCGCCGAGTTTCCTGTACAGCGTCTGGCGACTGATGCCTAACAGACGGGCGGCCTGCGAGATATTCCCGCGGCTGCTCTCCAGCGCCTGCTGAACCGCCTTGCGCGACAGTTCGTCGAGATTCTGTGGCAGGTGCTGCGAATGGTTGGTTGGTGCGTAGCGCGCCGATCGGTCGAGGTCTTCGACGAAATCGTCAGCCAGGTGTTGCCAGTCGATGACTGATTCATGCGACTCGAGCATCGCGCAGGCGGTTCGCAATACGCTCGCGAGTTGCCGCAGGTTGCCGGGCCAGCCGTACTGGGTCAGGGCAGCTTCCAGTGAATCGGCCAACCGAAGCTCGCGCTCCGGTTCGAGTTGGGCCAGCATTCTCGCCGTCAGCTCGGCGAGATCGCTTCGTTCACGCAGCGGGGGCAATGCCACCGTCAATCCGTTGATACGGTAATACAGATCGTTGCGAAAGCGACCTGCCTCGACCTCGTCTCGCAAGGGCCGGTTCGACGCGCAGATCAGAGCGAAGTCGACGGCGACGGGCAGTCCGCCGCCCAAAGGCACGACCTGCCGTTCCTGCAGCACTCGGAGCAGCCGCGTCTGCAGCGTCAGTGGCATGTCGCCTATTTCGTCGAGAAACAGCGTGCCGCCATCGGCCTCGCGCATGAGACCGGGCCGCCCTTCGCGGCGCGCACCGGTGAACGACCCGGGCAGGTAGCCGAACAACTCCGACTCGATCAGCGCTTCCGGGATGGCGGCACAGTTGATGGCGACGAAAGGACCATCACGGCGAGGACTCGACGCATGCGCGGCTTGCGCGAACCATTCCTTGCCCACACCGGATTCACCGAGTATCAACAGCGCGATCGGTTTGCCCAGGACCCGGCGTGCCTTGTCGGCAGCGGCACGCCAGCGGACGTCGCCGGTATCGTGCTGCGCCAGCGCATCGGTCCTGGCAGGCTCGGCCCTGGACTGGTACGCCGCGATCGTGTTCGTGTCCCGATGCAGTTGCGCGAAGAGCAGTCGCCCGTCGCGCAGCCGCATCGGCAGCAGTGCGCCGGCGCGGCGATGGTGACGCGCCAGGAGATCCTCGAGCCGCGCATCGACCAATTGCTCGAGCGAAACGGTGCCCAGTTGCGTGACCGACAGATTCAACCAGCGCAGCGCACTCTGGTTGGCGCTGATCACCCAGCCGTCCTGCGACAAGCCCACGATTCCCTCGGCAATGGTGCCGATGCCTTCCGGTTCGGCATGCACATGCAGCCGTAGCGGCTGCTGTCGACTCGAGACCAGCAGGCGGTTCTCGATCATCCGGGCGGCCGTGTTGACCAGGCCGAGCGTATAGGGATGCCTGCTCCGGTGCTCGCCCGAAATATCGAGCACACCCAGCAGGTGCCCGGTCCCCGACAGGATCGGCGCAGCGGCACAGGTCAGGAAGCCATTGCGTTCGAGGTAATGTTCGGCGCCGTGCACTTCGACCGGTCCGCATTCGGCCAGGGCCGTGCCGATCGCATTGGTGCCGCGCTGCGACTCCAGCCAGGAAGCGCCGCAGGACAGCGCGACACGTTCGGCCTTGCCGAGGAAATAGGCATCACCATGCGCGTGCATCAAGGTGCCGCAGGGACCGGCCAGGACCACGAGACTCTGGCTGGGTCGCACCTGTTCGAACAGGTATTCCATGACGGGGCGCGAATGGGCGAGCAGATCCTGATGGCGTGCCTGCAGATGGCCGAGTTGGCGCTGCCCGAGGTTGTCCGGCGCGGTCAGACGTCCGGTGGGGACCAGTCCGGCGGCGAAGCTGCGTTCCCACGAGCGGGCAAGACGATCGTCGATCGTTCCCGAAGGACAGCGACCGTGCTCGAGGAAATGGTTGCGCGCCTGACGGAGCGCCTGAACCTGCGTTGAGGTTCGCATCTTGTCTCCCGGGGTCCGTTGCCCCTGAATGCATCGAGCCAGTATAGGCAGACCCGGGTGACGACCGCAATGCCGACGGCGTCCCGGGCTTCACGACTGTCACGTTTCTGGACACGTGTGGCGATTCGCGACGTCGCGGCTTTTCAGGGAAGGTCGACCGTCGCGCCACAAAAATCTTTTAAATCAGACACCTGCATGAGACCACACGGTTGGCATGGAACTTGAGTCCAGTGACGGGCCGCGCCACGGCAAGCCGTTACAGACCATCCAACACGAGGAAGACGACATGATCTACGCCGCTCCCGGCACCGCCGGTGCCAAGATTTCCTTCAAGTCCCAGTACGACAACTTCATCGGTGGCAAGTGGGTGCCTCCCGTCAGCGGCCAGTACTTCGATGTCGTCACGCCGATCAGCGGCCGGGTCTATACCAGGGCGGCCCGCTCGAGTGCGGCCGATATCGAACTGGCGCTCGATGCAGCCCATGCCGCAGCCGATGCCTGGGGAAGGACTCCGGCTGCCGAACGAGCCAACCTGCTGCTGAAGATCGCCGACCGGATCGAAACCAATCTGGAACTGCTGGCTTACGCCGAGACCGTCGACAACGGCAAGGCGATCCGCGAAACGCTCAATGCCGACATCCCCTTGACCGTGGATCACTTCCGCTATTTCGCCGGCTGCCTGCGCGCCCAGGAAGGCGGCATCAGCGAGATCGACGAATCGACCATGGCCTATCACATCCACGAACCGCTGGGCGTCGTGGGCCAGATCATCCCGTGGAACTTCCCGATCCTGATGGCCGCATGGAAGCTGGCCCCGGCGCTGGGTGCCGGCAATTGCGTGGTCCTCAAGCCGGCGGAATCGACGCCCATCAGCCTGCTGGTTCTCGTCGACCTGATCGCCGACCTGCTGCCGCCCGGCGTGCTGAACGTCGTCAACGGCTTCGGTCGTGAAGCCGGCATGCCGCTGGCCAGCAGCAAGCGCATCGCCAAGATCGCGTTCACCGGTTCGACGAGCACCGGCCGGGTGATCGCCCAGGCCGCAGCCAACAACCTGATTCCGGCCACGCTGGAACTGGGCGGCAAGTCGCCCAACGTCTTCTTTGCCGACGTGATGGACAAGGACGACGGCTTCCTCGACAAGGCGATCGAAGGCCTCGTGCTCTTCGCGTTCAACCAGGGCGAGGTCTGCACCTGCCCCAGCCGCGCCCTGATCCAGGAATCGATCTACGACAGGTTCATGGCGCGCGTGCTCGAACGCGTCGCGGCCATCAAGCACGGCAACCCGTTGGACACCGAAAGCATGATGGGTGCGCAGGCCTCGAAGGAGCAACTGACGAAGATCCTGTCCTATCTGGACCTCGGCAAACAGGAAGGCGCGCAGGTGCTGGCCGGCGGCAAGCAGGCCCATCTGCCGGGTGACCTGGAAGGCGGCTACTACGTGCAGCCCACCCTGTTCAAGGGCCACAACAAGATGCGCATCTTCCAGGAAGAGATCTTCGGGCCCGTGCTGGCCGTGACTACGTTCAAGGATGAAGCCGAGGCGCTGTCCATTGCCAACGACACGCTCTACGGCCTCGGCTCGGGCGTCTGGAGCCGCAATGGCAATGTCGCCTATCGCATGGGACGCGCGATCAAGGCCGGCCGGGTTTGGACCAACTGCTATCACGCCTATCCGGCGCACGCCGCCTTCGGAGGCTACAAGGAATCCGGCATCGGTCGCGAAACCCACAAGATGATGCTGGATCATTACCAGCAGACGAAGAACCTGCTGGTCAGCTACAGCGAAAGCAAGCTCGGCTTCTTCTGAGCCGCGTCGAGCACCCCGGGACGACGCGGGTCGTTCCGCTGCATCCCGAGCACCGGGAGGCAGGCCCCCCTGCCATCCCCTGCGCCATTGGAGACACGCCATGGTCGAGAGAGTCGTCGCCACTGATTCCGCACTGGTCCTGATTGCGGATCTGCAGGGGCAGTACGGCGAACTGATGTTCCACCAGTCGGGTGGCTGCTGCGACAACAGCGCCGCCAACTGCTACCTGCCCGGCGACCTGACGATCGGCGCCTACGATGTCCTCCTGGGCGAGGTGGGTGGCGTCCCTTTCTACATCAGCAAGTCCCAGTACGAATACTGGAAGCACACGCAACTGGTCCTGGACGTGATCGAGGGCCATGGCGGCACCTTCTCGCTGGAGGGCAACACGGGCAAGGCGTTCCACACCCGCTCGCGGCTTTTCACCGACGAGGAATGGGCGCAGATCGAGCCGCTGGTCGTGCGTGACCTGAGCTGAGGTCGAACCGACGGGCTTGCGATCACCGGGTGTTCGCCGATCAGTACAATTGAAGTCAGTGTCCCCATCGCTTCGCGAGGATAGGATCCCCGGCGATACGCAGCATGACCATCCCGGTCTGCGTGTTCACCATTCGACTGCGTCATTCGCGCAGTCCGGCAGTCTGGCAGCCCGGCCGACCCGGCAACGGGCAAGATGCGGCGAACGGGGGTCGATTTCAAAGGAATTCCCATGAGTCTGAAATGCGGCATCGTCGGCCTGCCCAATGTCGGTAAATCCACCCTGTTCAATGCGCTCACCAAAGCCGGCATCGCCGCGGAGAACTACCCGTTCTGCACGATCGAGCCCAACGTCGGCATCGTCGAGGTCCCCGATCCCCGGCTCGCGCAGCTCGCCACCATCGTCGAACCGCAACGGGTGTTGCCTGCCACGGTCGAATTCGTCGATATCGCCGGGCTCGTCGCCGGCGCCTCGAAAGGCGAAGGGCTGGGCAACAAGTTTCTCTCGCACATCCGCGAGTGCGATGCGATCGCCCACGTCGTGCGATGTTTCGATGAAACGAACGTCGTCCACGTGAATGGCAAGGTCGACCCGCTGGCCGACATCGAGGTGATCAACACGGAACTGGCGCTGGCCGACATGGCCACCGTCGACAAGGCCCATCAGCGCTATTCCAAACCCGCACGGGCGGGTGACAAGGAAGCCAAGCGGCTCGTCGACCTGCTCGACCGATGTCTCGCGGTCCTGGACCAGGCGATGCCGGTGCGCTCGATGGATCTCGCGCCCGAGGAACGGGCACTGCTCGCGCCGCTGTGCCTGATCACGGCCAAGCCAACGATGATCGTGGCCAACATTCCCGAGGCCAACGACGACGACAATCCTCACCTGGCCCGCCTGCAGGCCTATGCGTCCGCCGAGAAATCGATCGTCGTCCCGGTATGCGCCTCGCTGGAAGAGCAGATCGCCGATCTCGACGAGGCCGACAAGGGCGTCTTCCTCGCCGACATGGGCATGACGGAAGCCGGGCTCGACCGAGTGATCCGCGCGGCCTACAGATTGCTCGGATTGCAGACCTACTTCACGGCCGGCGAAAAGGAAGTACGCGCCTGGACCGTACCGATCGGTGCGACGGCACCGCAGGCAGCCGGCGTCATCCACACCGATTTCGAGAAGGGATTCATCCGCGCCGAAACGATCGCGTTCGATGACTTCGTGGCACTGGGCGGCGAGAACGGCGCCAAGGAAAAGGGGCGCATGCGGCTCGAGGGGAAGGAGTACGTGCTGCATGACGGCGACGTGATGCATTTCCGCTTCAACGTCTGATGTGATGATCGGCACCATCGCCCTGACCAGCGTCCTGACGACCCTGGTAATCCTGTTGGCGCTCAACTTCCGGCCTTCCGAAAAGAAGCTCGAGCGCAAGGTCGAGCATCGCTACACGGTCGCCGACGAGCAGTTCCGCCGCGAGATGAGCGTGATGCTCGGACCCGCGATCGCTTCGGGCAACCGGATCGAACCGCTGAACAACGGCGAAGAGATCTTTCCGGCGATGCTGGCGGCGATCGGGGCCGCACGCGAAACGATCAATTTCGAAACCTTCATCTACTGGTCGGGCAGCATCGGGGCCGATTTCACTGCAGCCCTCAGTGAACGCGCTCGCGCGGGCGTCGTCGTCAAGTTGCTGATCGACTGGGTGGGCAGCATGAAGCTGGACGCCGCGATGATCGAGCAGATGGAGGAGGCGGGCGTCGAGGTGCAGAGGTTCCGCCGGCCCCGTCTGCTCGAGTTCGGCAAGATGAACAACCGTACGCACCGCAAACTGTTGATCGTGGACGGTCGCGTCGGCTTCACGGGCGGCGTCGGCATTGCCGATCAGTGGACGGGCCATGCGGGCAACCCCGATCATTGGCGCGACGTTCACTTCGTGATTCACGGACCGGTCGTCGCACAACTGCAGGCTGCGTTCAACGACAACTGGATCAAGACGACGGGACATCTTCTGCATGGCGGCCAGTACTTTCCGCCACTCGAACCCGCCGGCGACCTCGATGCCCAGATGTTCATGGCGTCTCCGGCGGGTGGCAGCGAGAGCATGCATCTGATGTTCCTGACGGTCATCGGCGCAGCCGCCTCGTCGATCGATCTGCAGGCGGCGTATTTCGTGCCCGACGAACTGATCATCAATGCCCTCGTCCACGCGCGCGAGCGCGGGGTCCGCGTCCGCATCCTGTTGCCGGGTCGGCACATCGACGCGCACATGGTGCGAATCGCATCGAAAGCCCAGTGGGGACCCTTGCTGCGTGCGGGCGTCGAGATTCATGTCTATCAACCCACGATGATCCACAACAAGCTCCTGATCATCGACCTGCAGATGATCTCGACGGGATCGACGAATATGGATCGGCGGTCCTTCAGTCTGAACGCAGAGGCCAACCTCAACATCTACGACGCCGACTTCGCCAGGCGGATGACCGAGGTCTTCGAGCGCGACCTGACCCAGGCCAAGCGATATACCTACGAAGAATGGCGCGCGCGCCCGCTCAAGGAAAAGTTGCTCGAATCCCTGCTCAGACCGATACAGTCGCAACTCTGAGCCGGCATCGACTGCCGCCGCGTGACGGGTCCGGGGCCTTGCATCAGTGCCGATGCGCGTGTCCCCGGAAGCGGACCGCGACGCGCAGCCCATGCGGTGACGCCTCACCGATCTCGATCCGCCCCCCGTGGGCGTCGACGAGCTCGGCGACGATCGCGAGTCCGAATCCGGTGCCGGGCACGTCGCTGTCTAGTCGCGTTCCTGGCTGCAACATGTTCTGCCGTTGTGCTGCGGGAATGCCCGGGCCATCGTCTTCGACGATGATGGTCAACGCACCGTCTGTCGTCTCGCAGGCGATGGCGACACGGTGGGTCGCCCATTTCGCGGCATTGTCGATGAGGTTGCCCAGCATCTCTTCGAGATCGGTCGGTTCCCCGAAGAACATTGCGTCATCGGGACACGCGTAGTCGATCTCGAGCAGGCGTTCGGCGTGCAGCCGACGCACGGCCTGCACGATCTCGAACACCAGCGGTCGCACCCGGATCGGCCGGGACCGCGCGCCGATCACCGTTCGACCTTTTGCGCGCATCAGGTAGAAATGACTCATTCGGTCGATCTTGGCGACACTCGCTGTGAGCGCATCCCAGTTCGCACGGTCGGGTTGCCCCGATCGGAGCACGTCGATCTCGTTGCGAATGATCGCCGCCGGCGTCTTGATCGAGTGCGCCAGCGATGTCGCCTGGTGTCGCGCATTGGCCGCGATCTGTTCGTTGCGCTCGATCAGCTGGTTCAGGTGTTCGATCAGGGTATCCAGTTCACTGGGAAAATTTCCGACCAGCCGGTTCTGCTCACTGGCGTCGAGCGCGGCGATCGCCTTGCCCAGCGCGGCGATCGGACGCTGGATCACGAAATACTGGACCACTGCTGCCAGCAGAGTGAGAAACAGCAGCAATCTGGCAAACCCGTAGAGCTGGCCTTGGAAACCGCCGATCTCGCGATCGAGGACGGCACGATCGCTTGCGACGGCAATCGTCCAAGCACTGCCGTCGCTCGCCACGACGCGCCGCTCCAGCACACGAACCGTCTGTCCACCGGGCCCGCGCAGCTGGTGCGTGTGAACGGCAGTGAAAGTGACGTCGTCCGACGGCAGCGACAACTTCGCATCCCATAACGAACGGGACCGCAGCACCACGCCGCTGTCGTTCTCGATCTGCCAGTAGAGTCCCGAGTAGGGGCGACCGAACTCTCCGGAACCGAGTTGGCGCTCGAGTTTCTGCTCGGCCTGTTCGTCGGTGACGACCGCGGCGACCTGATTCAGGTAGCCCTGCAGGCTGCGATCGAACGAGGTCTGCAGACTGTCTTCGAAACTGCGCGCGATCAGGATCAGCACCACGATCGTCGCGAACAGCAGGGACAGCGTCGTTGCCGCCAGCACACGAAGGCGCAGCGACCGCCAGATGCTCACGGCGCGAGCGTCAGTCGATAGCCGAGGCCGCGCACCGTCTCG
>JBGSTN010000895.1:0-2305 GCA_041736455.1 Burkholderiaceae bacterium
GTGCGCCCTGGGGCGCGACGATGCGCAGCGGACGGGCAGCGAGTTCGGCGCCGTTTGCGACGGGTACGCGTTCGCGCACCGCAGCCATGGCATTCATGCGGTTCTCCTCATGGACGCGAAACGACGTTCTGCAACGTCTGCATGATCCGATCCAGCCCGAAGCCGATCAGACCGATCGTCAGCACCGCGACCATGATCCGGCCCAGCGACTCGCTGCTGCCATTCTGGAACTCGTCCCACACGAACTTGCCCAGGCCCGGGTTCTGCGCCAGCATCTCGGCGGCGATCAGCACCATCCAGCCCACCCCCAACGACAGTCGCATGCCGGTGAAGATGTAGGGCAGCGCCGAGGGCAGGATGATCTTTCGCACGCGCGTCAGCAACGGCAGTTGCAGGACACGACCGACGTTGACCAGGTCGCGGTCGACCGATGTCACGCCCACCGCCGTGTTGATCAATGTCGGCCAGAGCGAGCAGAGCGTCACCGTGATCGCCGAGATCAGGAAGCTCTTCTCGAACATCGGTTGCCCCTCGGTCACGTAGAGGGCGCTGACCACCAGTGTGACGATGGGCAGCCACGCCAGCGGCGACACCGGCCGGAAGATCTGCACGATCGGATTGATCGCCGCCTGCACGCCTTTCGATGCGCCGGCCAGGATGCCGAGCGGCACCGCGATGATCGTGCCGATCAGAAACCCGGTGAATACCGTGATCAGGCTCGTGATGATCTGATCGATATAGGTCGGCTTGCCCGGGTACCTGAGCGTGCGGGCCTCGTAGGTCGAATCGGCGGCCAGCCGCTCGGCATTGCGCTGCGCCTGGCGCTCCTCGAATCGTACGGCCTTGGCACGCTCGTCGAGATGCGCAGTCCAGAGCCCGACCGCCTGCTCGCCGACCTGGATCGGACCCGGAATCGCACCTAGGCTGGTATGGACGCGCGGCGCGAGCGCCGCCCAGATCGCGAGAAAGAAAATCAGCGATAGGGTGGGAATGCTCAATGACGCAATGACACGGCGTACGGCGGAAAGTGGTATTCCGCCTCCTGGTCGACTGAGAATCGTCTGCATGTTGATGGCTCCTGCCTGTGACGGGTGCACGCGGTCGTACCGGTGCACGGAATGCGTTCGGGTCTGTGTTCGTTCAACTCGCCGCGGCGGCCTGACGGCCGATCTGGAACTTGCTCAGGTATTCATTGGGTTTTCGTCCGTCGTAGACGATTCCGTCGATGAATCCGCCCTGCTTGCCCTTGAAGCCATCGGTGGTCGGGAAGTCGGTGGCTGCCGCTTTGCCTTCGGCAATCAACTGCTTTGCGGCACTGAGGTAGACGTCGGGCAGATAGACCCGTCGAGCGACGTCCAGATACCACGCATCGGGCTTGTCCTCGCCGATCTGGCCCCAGCGACGCATCTGCGTCAGGTACCAGATCGCATCGCTGTAGAACGGATAGGTCGCCGCATGCTTGAAGAACACGTTGAAATCAGGTGCCGGCCGCTTGTCGCCCTTCTCGTACTCGAAAGTGCCCGTCATGCTGTTGGCGATCACGGCTTCGTCGGCACCGACGTAGGCCGGCTTCGCAAGGATCCTGGCCGCCTCGATGCGGTTCTTCATGCTGGCGTCCAACCACATGCCGGCCCTGATCAATGCCTTGACCACCGCAACGTGCGTGTTCGGATACTGTTCGGCCCATGCCTTGCCGACGCCGAATACCTTCTCCGGGTTGTAGGCCTGGATCTGGTGATCGGTCACCACCGGCACGCCGATGCCCTTGAAGACCGCCTGCTGATTCCACGGTTCGCCCACGCAATAGCCGTTGATCGTGCCGGCCTCCAGCGTCGCCGGCATCTGCGGTGGCGGCGTCACCGACAAGACGACGTCCGCATCGCGCGTGCCGGTCGTGTCGTTCGCCGTGTAGTAGCCCGGATTCAGGCCACCGGCGGCGAGCCAGTAGCGCAGTTCGTAGTTGTGCGTCGAAACCGGGAACACCATGCCCATCTTGAACGTGCGGCCCTCGCCCTTCCATTTGTCGACGATGGGCTTCAGCGCACTTGCCGGGATCGGATGCACCGGCTTGCCGTCGGCCATCTTCAGATGCGGTTTCATCTGCGCCCAGACCTCGTTCGATACCGTGATCGCATTGCCGTTCAGGTCCATGCTGAACGCGGTGACCACGTCCGAGCGGGTACCGAAGCCGATCGTCGCACCGAGCGGCTGGCCTGCGAGCATGTGTGCGCCATCGAGTTGACCGTCGATCACCCTGTCGAGCAACACCTTCCAGTTCGCCTGGGCCTCGAGTTCGACGACCAGG
>JBGSTN010000958.1:0-9593 GCA_041736455.1 Burkholderiaceae bacterium
AAGGCAACCGTCTCGCCGATGCGATGCGCCAGCCTCAAGGCGTCGCCAAGATGCTTGCGGGCGCCGGCCCAGTCGTGCCCGAGGGCCAGTGCTTCGGCCGCGTGGCACAGGACGAGCGCACATCCGGCCACCATGCCAAACCTGGCGTGGCGTTCGTAGCCGCTCATGATGGATTCGTATCCGCTTCGCGGATCACCACGCCTCGCCTGGATCCAACCGGCGTACCAGAGTGCCGGCCCTTCGCCCTGCGCAACCGAATGCGCTGCGACGAGTTCGGTCAATTCGGCCGCCAGCTGCTCGACACGATTTTCGTCGTCCAGCTGCATCGCAAGCATGCACGCGCACCATCGCGCGACGACCTGTGCCAATGGCTCGCCCAAACGATCCGCGCGTTCGACGGACGCCTGCGAATGATCTTGCGCGGCGTCGACCAGGCCGACGAGGCAAAGTGGCTGGCTGATGTTCGCGCGCATGGAGACTTCCGGATCGATCACGAATCGACCGGTCGGCATCGATTCGCCGAGCGCCACGCACGTCGCGATACCCTGGCTGAGCCGATCGATGGCGCGCGTCAGCGAAGAATCGTGGCAATCGACGACGCCCATCAGGTTGCAGGCGCCCGCGAACAGTACGCGATCATTCTCGGCCACGGCAGTGTCGTGGATGCGCGTCGCCAGCACGCGTGCGTCGGCAAACTCGCCGCGCGTGAAGTAGACCCAGGCCAACGCGCTCTGGATCCAGGATCGGTCGGTCGTGGGCGGCAGTTGCTCGCATAGTGCTCGGGCCCTCGCCAAGGCCTCCATCGCCTCCGGAGATGCGACTCCCAGCACGTGAGCACACGACAGCCCGCGATGCGTCTGCAGCGCAAGTTCCAGCTCGCCGGTATCCGCATGGTCGGTGCAGTCCGGCAGTAGCGCCAGTCCGTGCCGGGCGTAGGTCGCCGCTTCGTGCGCGGCAAACCGGTTCATCGCATTGCCCGCCGCATCGCAATAGCATCGGACCGCGCTCAGGATGTCTTTCCCGCAGGTGAAGTGCATCGCGAGCTCGGCGGCCGGCACGTCGTTGCCTGCCTGGTTGCGTCGCTGCAGGCAATGACCTATCCGGAAGTGCAACTCGCAGCGCGTGGTCTGGCTCATGCGCTGGTACAGCACCTGCCGGTACAGTGCATGACGAAACGCATACAGCGTCGAGAGCGCGCCATCGGATTGCCGGCCCACATCGAGCTCGACAATCCATCCGAGTCGCCTGGCCAGCCGGTCGCAGCGCGGGAGAACCCAATCGACGTCCTTGTCGATCGCCTCGGCCACGACTTCAGGACGAAACTGCATGCCGCACACGCTGGCCGCCGAGACCAATGCGCGAAGCTCGCCCGGAAGACGGTCGATCTGGCGCTCGACGATGCCCGCCAGGCTGTCGGGGATCGCCCATTGCGCATCGCCAGCCGATGCATCGGATCCGGTATGTCCGAGAGCGCCTTCAGGATCGGTCGTGCCTCTGACATGCAGATCGCTCACCAGATGGGAGACGAACAAGGGCAGCCCGTCGGTCTGCCGGTGCAACGCGCGGACGGTGTCGTGGCTCACCCTGGCGAGTGGGAACGAGGCGTCCAGGTATTCACCGACCTCACGTTCGGAGAATGCATCGAGCATCACTTCCTCGCACAACCCACGCCCGCGCAGATCGCGTCGAACGCCCGAAAGCGGATGATCGTTCACCGACAGGTCGGCTGGACGGAATGTGCCAAGCCACATTAGACGGCCCGGCTCGCGCCGACGGGCCAGGTGATCGATCAGCCGGACGGTCGCATGGTCACTCCAGTGAAGGTCTTCGATGATCAGCAGCAGGGGCTGCTGCTTCGTGTACTCGTCGAGCAGCGTGCCCATTTCGCGCAGCATGCGCTCCTGACTGACGCCTGCCAGTTCGGTATGCAGCGCCGTTCGTTCCGCTTCGCCGATGGCCCACGGGAGCTGCAGGAGCCACATCGGAGCGACTCGCCTCAAGAGGTCCGGCAGTGACTCGTCCTGCCTGCACATGGCGTCCAGCGCGTCGAGTACCGGAAGAAAGGGCTCGTCCACGCCGTACTGCTCGACGCACTGGCCATACGCATGCCGGACATCGCCCAACCCAGCGACGAAGCGCTCGATCAGCGTCGTCTTGCCGACGCCGCCTTCGCCCGATACCCAGAAGAAGACGCGATTGCCGCCTCTCGCCCGCGCCCACGCCTGTCGCAACCGAGCCACTTCCGATCCACGACCCACGAGTCGGCGCCGGGTCCACGGTGCTCGCTCGTTGTCGCCAGGAAGCGGATAGTCATCACCGAGAATCGCCGTTGTCGGAGCCGGCACCGGCGGCGTGCGAATCTCCGCGATGAAGCGGTACCCGCGGCGAGACGCGGTTTCGATGTACCGGGGGCACTTGACGTCGTCCTGCAGGGCCGCGCGCAACTGGCTGATCGAAGTCTTCAGCACCGATTCGCTCACGTGGCGATGGCCCCATGCCGCGTCCAGCAGTTCGTTCTTGGTCACCAGCCGCCCGTGCCGCCGCGCGAGCGCGCACAACACGTCGAACGCCTTTGGAGGAATCGCGACCGGCGCACCCTCGCACGTCAGGCGCGCATTCGCCTCGTCGAGCTCGAAGGCATCGAAGAACAGAAGCAGGCGTTCCGGATCATCCATGCCGGGCCTCCCTTTGGAGATGCGCCAATGCAACGAACGGAATACGCGCCTACGACCGACGGCTCCCGGCATGTCTTTGCCTGTCTGGATCCGGCGAGCGAGGCCGCCCGAGCGATTGCTGGATCCTAACGCTCGGGAAAACACCGAACAAGAGCCGCCGTGAAGCGATTCACCGCCTGACATCGGCGCGGTTCCGATGGTGAGCCGCGCATCGTTGCCACGGGTGCACCCACCGACGATGAATCGGCCGCGCTGCTGCAAACGCTGATCAGGCGGTCGATGGCGTTGTTCGTGCGCCGCGGCTCGACGGCTTCAGCCTGCACGCAGCGGCAAGCGCAGATCCTGTGGATCGCGATCGATCATCTCGATGTCTCCATGCGTTTTCGGCGCGATCGTGGCGCAGGGCATGTGCACGGTGACGCGGTCGTCTATGCAGCCCGGTCTGTCCCACTTGGCACTCGCCTGTACAACTCGTCGGGAAAGAGCTCGTTCGACTGTCGATAACGGCGTGGGCTCTGTCCTGTTATGCGTTTCACGGTATTGATGAAGTGGGCCTGGTCGAAGTAGCCGTTCGCGACTGCAAGATCGGTCAGGCTGTCGTCGCACTCGCCAACCAACTGTTCCATCGCCCTGCCGAACATGATCACGCGGGCGAAAGACTTCGGCGAAAGCCCGACGATGCGGGTAAACCTTCTCCGAAGGTGCGTCGCCGAAATACCCGCGTTGCAGGCCATTTCCGAAATCCTGTCGAGACCATGGGATTGCTCGAGCGCTTCAACGGCTTGCGAGACGGCTCGCGGCGATTGCCGAGCGGAACCGACCAGCCTGCCGAGCTCGTCCCGGATCAAGGTGGCTGCTTCGGCGATCGACAGGGCCGCGTCGCGCCTGGCGCAGCAGGCATCGTTCAGCAGGCTCAGTCGACCGCCAGTTTGCTCTTGAAAGGAAGCGATCGGTCGCCCGGCGCCAGCGAGCTGCTCGCCTTCGATGCCGAACAATTCATAAAGGCCCGTCGCCGTAAACTCAATGATGACCTCCTTGAACGGGCCGAAATAGTCAATCTGGATTGATTGCCGATCCAGGACTCCACCAAGCATCAACTGTGGTCCCTCGAGGTTGATCAGCGTCCCCGCGGAACCGGTCGCCTTGAGTGACCCTTCAAGAACAAATAGCAGGTAGGAATAGCCGGTTGGTGCAATCGCCGATTTGTATCGCCTGGGGAGTGGTGCTTCTATGCCAACCAGTCGTCGGACATAGCGTCGCAACGGCAATGGGCATCCGATCTCGTGAATGAAGAGTCCGCCTTTCATGTTGCGCGCCCTCGGAGAAACGTGTTAAAGACTGCACGTCTGAAGGGACATCGTCGCATCGAAACGCCGGGTTGCCAGGCATCAATAGAGGGGTGGCGTAAGCGCCGCCCGTCATGCTCGTGTCTGCGAGCCGCGGCAGCGTCCGTAGGTTCGAAGTATCCAATTTCCGGAGATCGATTTCAGGCAGTCTGACGCCTTGCGGAACGAACTCACTGTTGAAAAAGGTTGACCAAGTCGGCCTCGGTCCCCTTTTGCCGTCGCCCTGAACCGTAACTAACAGGAGATTCGATCAGTAACGCTGACTATACGTTGTCCGAGGAGAAAAGGAAGCGGATGAATGCACTGCTCGTTTGCCTTGGCGCTATCTAGCTCGCCAGGGTCCCGCTTTCAGCGCAAGCGAAAATCGAGCGAAGCTGCACTGGCTTCTATGAGATCACGAATGTTCGGAAGACGGCTGCAGATGGCAATGTCGGACTTCTCAATCCTGCTCCCCACTGCGGATTCCCGATACCCGGTTTCTCGGCTCGACGCGGCTGCGGAAACACTTTTCCCGATCGATGTCGCGAGCGGGCACGGGATGCGCTGCATACGTGTATGCAGACTCATTTCAATGACAGGAACAGGGTACCCCGGGCAACGCCGGCCGCCAGCACCCGCAGTGGCGTCAGAGACTATGCCATCGTCGACCTGAGATCTACATTCAACAACAACGTGTGTCGCCTCGCCGGTATCAAGGGGACCGGGGCAACCCTTGTCGCGTTTGACCTGCATCGCCGCTCCAAGGGAGACACGAAATGCGATAGATCGGTCAGGCTCTTCGAGGCGGTGAGCGTTTCGTGTTGCGTGAAAACGATCACAGACGATCAGGGCAATCTGAAGTCGACGGCCGTTCCCGGCTGAACGAGAATCCGTGGCTTAGCCGGTCTCGGAAGATCGAACCACCCGCCGGTCTTGCCTGCTGCTGCAATCAACTCGTTGACAGCGAGCAGTGGCGACACGGCGCCAGGATCACGCCCTGCGTGCAATTCGTGGTCTTGGGAGCGCAGTACTTGGAAAAGCTTGCAACGCGCGACAGATTGTCGTCTCAGTGAAAGCGATTCGCGGCGATCAGATCGCCGTTCTCCGACCCTCTGAAAGCCGATCGATCGCTCGCCCGCTCAGACGTCGAGGACATGCCGCAGCAGCGCGAACGACACGCGCCAGGTCATGCCATCGCCGGTGTCGACCGAAGCTGTCTTTTGATTGAGCCGCGCTATGACACCGACCTGCGTCTGCAGATATCGGTCGTCGAAGCTGACGCGCTCGCCGACGGTGAAGTCGGCCCGAGTGAGTGTTCGAGCGGGGGCCGTCGGTGCAGCGACGGCCCGATCGATTGATCGGCTATCGGCCGGCGGTGTGATCGCCGCGTATGGCAGTGCCCACTGCCGGCGATTGCCGTCTTCGAGCACGACGACCTGCCGTTCCTTCAGTGCCGCGACCTTCCCGGTACGCGATTTTCCTTCGCGCCAGTCGAGGAATTCAACGCCCTGGCCGACATGGAGCAGCGTACGGATCGCAAGGATCCGCCGCGGGTCGGCCAGCAGGCGCTCGATCACGGAGCTCAGCTGAAACAGTTGCAGGCTGGTCGCATGATTCAACGCCTCCAGCAGGCGTGGATCCAGATCGTGGGGCGCGGTCATGAGGGTCGCCGCGCGATCATCTCGATTTCAATTCGCGCACCGAGCGGCAGGCCTGCGACCGCGACGGTCGTGCGCGAGGGGTAGGGCTCAGCAAAACGCGACGCGTAGACTGCGTTCATCGCGGCGAAGTCGTCCATCGACGTCAGGTAGACATTGCACTTGATCACGTCGTCCATCGACAGCGCCGCAGACGCCAGGACCGACTCGAGATTGTCGAACACACGGTTGGCCTGGGCGGTGACATCGCCCGCAATCAGTTTGCCGGTGGACGGGTCGATCGGTGTCTGCCCGGACAGGTAGAGTTGGTCACCCGACCAGACGGCCTGCGAGTAGGGGCCGACCGCAGCAGGTGCAAGAGGACTTGAACAATTGCGCCGAGACATCTTGTTGATTACCCCCATTGATTCATGACGACCCGCGTGCGGCCGAACGTGCTTGACTCCACCGATTTTACGCCGTTCGGTATGTCGAGATACAACCCTCAGCGACTGACCGGTTGCGTTGCCCATTGCGGTTGCGCTTGCCGTTTCCGCTCACGAGGACGATCGCATACATCACATGAACGCGCCGCTATCGCATGAACGCACCCCTGGAATGGCGGGCGAGGAAGGGTACATGGAACACCGTCATGGCATCGAGGTCGTGTATGCATTCGATCACCATGTCGCCGCGGCAGGCCGGACCTGCAGGCGGCTCCGAGATCGAATCCATGTTGCTCGACCACACGCCGATCTTGTCATTGATTCGCGCCCTGGAAATGGCCGAAGAGCTTCGCCGCAAGAATGACGCCCGATCGTCTGCGCGCAAGCGGACCGTCCCCTGGGAACGGTCATTGCTCTCTACCCGGAAGCCATCCCGAGCGGCTGTCGTGCGCCATTCGTTCTTATCGAGCATGCCGCCGGGATTCGATGACTGTTCACATCCACGGAGGTAATGCCATGATGATCAGATCCTTGCTCGCCATCGGATGCACCGCGGCCCTGCTGCATCCCGCGTCGGCCGAATCCGACAAGGCCAGACTCCAATCGATCAATGATCCGGCTAATCCGGTGTTGACCGCCCCCATCATGAAGGGCGACGTCACCGACATCGACGCCAGAGTCGTTGCGATCGACCCCGCGAACCGATTGGTGCGACTCAAGTCCGACGAGGGTCGTATGGCGACCGTGATGGTCGGACCGGAAATTGCCAATTTCGACAACCTGACCGTGGGCGACAAGGTGAACGCCCGTTTCACGCAAGCCATGGCCGTCGCATTGAGGAAGAACAGCGAGACCGACATCAGACAGACTGTCGAATCGGAAGGTGCCAGCCAGCGAAGGGCTGACGGCAAACCGGCGATCCGCTCGATGGAGCAGAAGACGGTCGTCGCCAACGTGTTCGAGATTCGTCCCGACGACAAGGTCATCACCTTGCGCGGAACCAGCGGTGAACCGGTCGACTACCAGGTCAACGACAAGCAGGTCCTGGAGAACATCGGCGAAGGAGACCAGGTCGTGATCAGTTATGTGCAGGCCTCTGCAATCTCCATCGAGCCCGACCAGTCGGCATCGAATGCAAGCAACGACGGGAAAGGCGGCTGACGGGGGCGACTCCCATACCAGCATGCCTGCGCGCTGGGCAGGTCGCCGACCGGCGACTTGCCGCCCTTGACACGAAACGCAAGGAGAATCAATGAATGATCGCAATGCAACGAGCGCCGTTGCCCTTCTTCTGGCGGCCCTGGTCGCCTCGACATCGGTATTCGCCCAGTCCGCGCAGTCGTCCAGCGCGTGCGAG
This sequence comes from Burkholderiaceae bacterium, assembly GCA_041736455.1. Lineage (GTDB taxonomy): Bacteria > Pseudomonadota > Gammaproteobacteria > Burkholderiales > Burkholderiaceae_E > JAUIAI01. The sequence continues at coordinate 7,441 of JBGSTN010000958.1, forward strand.
ATGATGGCCGGCACTTCGTGCGTGGAACGCAACCTCGTCGGTCGCGATTTTTCGGGGGCCAGTCTGGCGCGCAGCAACTTCATGATGAGCGACCTTGAAAATGCCGATCTGGAAGGAGCGGACCTGACCGGCGCGAACCTCACCCGCGTGAAGCTGACCGGTGCCGTGCTGACCGGTGCCGTGCTCGACCACGCGGATCTGCGACTCGCGGAGATGAATTCGGTCCAGGCCCAGGACAGTTCGCTGGCGCAGGCGAATCTGCGCGATGCACGTCTCCGTGACGCACGATTCGACGAGGCGAACTTGCAGGATGCCGACCTTTCCGCTGCCGAATTACGCGGCGCGACCTTCGACAATGCCGACATGGCCCGGGCCATATTCCGAGGCAGTGAGATGCAGGATGTGTCGTTGCGTGGCGCGAACCTGACGGGCGCTGTATTCTCGAACGCCGATCTCACGGGAGCGGACCTGAGCAACGCGCGGTTGGATGGAGCCAGCTTCGACAATGCGGTCATTGAAGGCTGTCGCGGCTGCCCGTAGATGTTGTCGAGTCTCGTTGATTTCGACCGAGTCGCACGCTGATTCCACACGACGCGACTCGGCACGCCTCTGCGCTGGTCGGCCCGTTCGCGGTACCCTGAGGGCTGTTTCCCGTTTCAAGAGTGCGAGATGCACGATCTACTGATCCGCCACGCCCACGTGTTCGATGGCAGCGGCCATGATCCGGTGTATGCCGATGTTGCAGTGGCCGATGGTCGCATTGTCGAGGTCGGCCGTGTGGCCGGCTCTGCCCGGCAGGTCGTCAAGGCCCATGGCCTGGCGCTGATGCCCGGCATTGTCGATCTGCACACGCACTACGACGCCCAGGTCACGTGGGATCGAACGATGTCGCCCTCGCCGGCGCTTGGCGTGACCACCGCCGTGATCGGCAATTGTGGTTTCGGGATCGCGCCCTGTCCGGCGCCGTTGCGCGACACCATGTTACGCAACCTGTCCGTGGTCGAGGGCATGGACTTGAACGCCTTGCGAGCCGGGGTCGACTGGCAGTTCGAGAGCTTCGCACAATACATGGACCAGTTGCGCGCGATAGGCCCTTATCTGAACACCGCGGTATTCGCGGGTCATTCGGTGATCCGCACTGCCGTGATGGGTGAGGACGCATCGTCGCGCGAGCAACCGAGCGAGTCGGAGTTGGCGCAGATGCGGGCGATGGTTGCCGATGCGATGGCCAATGGCGCAATCGGTTTTGCCTCGTCGTTCTCGCCGAACCACAGCGGCTATGCGGGTCGGCCCATGCCTTCGACGATCGCCTCGCATGATGAGTTGTATGCGCTGACCGATGTGTTGGGGGAAATGGGTCGCGGCGTTTTCATGTCGGCCACGGGCGCGCGACTCACACCCGCGCAGATGGAGGGGATCGCGCATCGCACCGGACGCCCTGCGTTCATCTCGACCGTGCTGGCCATGTACAACGCAGCGAATCCGGCACTGTGCGCCAGCTACTACGAAGCCTGCCGGGCCAGTCTGGCGCGCGGGAATCAGGTGTACATGCTGACCAACTGTCAGCCGCTATCGTTCGACTTCAGCCTGCGCGATCCGTATCTGTTGCTCAGTCATCCCGCCTTCGATGCGATTGCCGATGTCCAGGGCGACGCGCTCGCGGCGGTCTATCGGAATCCACAATTCCGCGCCGCATTTCGCGCGAATCTGGCCTCACCGGGAGAAGGCATTCTGTTCCTGGGCGACTGGTCGCGCATCCAGATCAGCCGCTGCCTCGATCCCGGCATGGCCGGGCTCAACGGCATGACGATGACCGAACTCGCCGCTGCACGACAATGTGATCCGCTCGATGCGTTCTTCGATGTCGCCCTGGAAGACGGACTGCAGACCCGGTTCCTGGCCCGCTTGTTCCAGAATGACGACGACGGGGTTGCGCCGCTGCTCAAGGATCCGGCCGCCGTGATCACCTTGTCCGATGCCGGTGCGCATCTGCTCTATCTGTGCGATGCGGGCTTCGGCCTGCACATGCTTGCGCATTGGGTGCGCGACACCGGTCATTTTTCGTTGGCCGATGCGGTGCGCCGACTCACCAGCGAGCCGGCGGCGCGATTCCGGATTCCCGAGCGTGGTTGGCTGCGCGAGGGCGCTCCGGC
>JBGSTN010000998.1:0-3118 GCA_041736455.1 Burkholderiaceae bacterium
GGGGGAAGATCAAAGTGCCTACGGGCCTAGCGCTTGATTGGCCAAGTAGGTTCCGCGAAAGGAATGGAACCGATCCAATCACCAGTATTCAGCAGATCAACCGTTCGCCAGCTCATGGCATTTACTATAAGAATGCTGAGAAATTTGCCGCGTTCTCCGCCGGTCCCATCTTTCGAAGCGATGGCTTGCGACCGTTCCACTTCGGTGAATTGGCGCACGCTGCCGTTGACGCGCGCACAGCGCATGCGCCACTTGAAATTGAGCAGGAGATCGTCCTGGGTGATCTCGTTCGCACCGGTACGAGAGGTACGGATATCGCTACGTTCGTGAAGGCAACCGCAACGGGCGAGGCAGTCCCGCCAGTTCCACATACCCTGCCACGCGGGATGCGCAGAGCATTGCGAGAGTTGTCACTGGCCGCGGACGGGGCAGCAAAGTACATCAACCTCAGCGAGCATGTGGTCGGTGCGCTCCGCGCTCGGTACAACGCCACGCCGCTGGACACTGAGATAGAGGATGGTCTATCCGACCTGCAACAGCTTCTCCCACCCGCTCCGGCGGTAGCTCAATTTTGCCGTGACCTTGCGAGCGGACGCGAACTTGTCCTTCCACGCAGGCTGCCGCATCACCTGCGAGGATTTCTAAAGCAGGCTATCGATTGGGCCACTTCGGGCAACGTGCCCCCCGGCTTGATTGGACGGCTAGCGAACGAATGCCTAGAAGCACGAATTGGCGAAGCGCAGCTTGGCCGATCGACGATCGATATGCTGGATGCAGTGAAGAGCACGGGCGGATGTTGGCCCGACATCGTCGCGTTTCTACACGCCATCGCAGCGGGCGACGACCCGCCGGTTCCCAATTCATTGCCGCACTTTCTGAGCGAAAACCTTACGCGGATCCGATATTCGGCGACGCCCGCCGGAGTGCAGCAACCACGCACGCTGGACATTCTAGGAGTAGGCATCGGTGACCCGCCAACGGGTGTCGACCTCCTCTCGGTCATTCATGCGTTGGCAGACCTGCGGGGCCACACAACGGAGATCCCCAGCGAGCTCTCCGATGCAATCGAGACGTTCGAGGCGGGAGATGTGGAGCGTCGTGTCGTCGCGCAACGCCTGCGGGGTCTCGTCGCCGGGGCACAGCCGGAGCAGGAGGACCACTTGCCCATGGCCCTTCGCCATTTTCTGACGCAGATGGACGCCATCGTGTACAAAAGGCCGATACCGGTTGCGCCGTCGCTCGTTGGACTGGCGGCGATTCGCTCGCGACATGGGGGCGGTGAGATGGGCGACTGCATCAGCATGTCACTCCCTCTCATGGCTCGCGCTAACGCGGAGTCCCGTGCGCTGGCCGAATATCTCTGGAGAATAGCGCATGGACGCTCGGCCACACCTGTGCCGAACTTGACCGACGCAGAATTGAGAGCAACGGCAGAAGAGGTCAGGTGTCTTGCTGACTCGCACGCCGGCGGTATCCGCATGATGATGTCGCCCGCCCGTCCAGAGGCGCCTGCCGAAATGCCCCTGACTGGATACGCTGAGCAAACGGCCCGTGCAATCGTCGAAGAGCCGAGACCGAGTGCGGCACCCGTGCAGCCAAATCGTGAGCAACGAAGATTCATGCGATGGAAGTGAAAACGGTTCGCTTACGCGTAGCGGATCTCGGTTTTGCCGATGGTGCGCTTACGAGAGAGATCATCGGCTCGGAACACGACAGGGACCTGTTCGGGTACTCAGCCCCGTTCACAGGCGGCCGGGGTGCTGAGTTGGGCCTGGCACTCTGTTCACCCAACATAGGACCTCACCTTCGCTTGCAATACACCGATCAGCCGTTGGGCGAAAGTGTGTATGTCGCTATGAAGCCAATCATGACGCCTGACGGTGAGCCGCGGATTCTTGTTGTCGCTCACAACGCCGATGGCTTGGCGCTCGACGCAGCTCGCGCACGGCACGACGATAAGTGGGCGCCGAACGACATGTTCGTCTTCTGCCTGGAACAGGACGGGTAAACGCACCTACTCTAGTGCAGTGCGCCGCTCTGTTCTGTACTTATCCAGCCGTAGCAGCGAGCGAGGCCTTGGCTCGCGTGACTTTAGCCAGGATGTCCGAGGCGCTTGCCGTCCAGATGAACGGCTGGGGATCGGTGTTGTGATGTGCAACGTAGAGGTCAATGGCCAGTTCCAATTCGGCCACGCTGGTGAAGCTGTCGCGCCGGATGCGCTTGTCGGTAATGTCGCGGAAGAGGCGCTCGACCATGTTCAGCCACTACGCGCTGGTGGGCGTGAAGTGCATGACGAAGCGCGGATGGTCGGCCAACCATGTCTGCACGGCCCGGTGGCTGTGCGTGGCGTAGTTGTGCACGATCAGATGCGGGCTCAAGTGCTTGGGCGTGCGGCGGTCGTCCGACAAGCGGGAGCCAGTGGCCGGTCTTCTTCACTTTCGCGTGAGCCTCAAGCCGTCGCCCACTGTCTGTTTTTCGGCAATCCGATCGGTCGGGTGTACTTCCGCAACGGGTCGCTATGTAGAGCTCTGCATAGTCGACTCCTATGCACATGTCGCAACTATGCGCAGGAGAGGAGCGCTCCGAAGCTGAGATCGAGGAATTGCGCGGCTCTGACCCAAGCGCGGTCAATCGGACCTCGACATAGTTTTTGCACGCAGGGGCTCTTGCGACGCAGGGGGCAATCCCCGTCGCCAGTTGCAGATCTCGAGGATGGTCATCGAACCTATGGCGCCGACGACCGTGATCGGCTCGCGATAACGCGAGCGTTTGCGGGGCCTCCCGACTGTTCCGGGTTGCCGCAAAGTCGAACGATGATCCTGGCCGTCGTACTGCACACGCGATCACCACACCCTGGCACCGCGCAAAGCGAATGCTCATGGCGCCCGAAACTATGCGAACAAGTTTCCGGGCCTCGCGGGCCATCCTCATAGGAGAAATCGTGCGGCCACTGACACGATCTGCGCATAGTTGCGGTCTGTGCATAGGGGTCGCATGCTGGTATCCAGGCTCGTCAGTGCGGCGACCGCATTGCTCAACAATGCAGACGCTCCTGGCAAGTGGCCCGGGCGTTCCGGGTCGGTTGGACGTCGCAGCGCGGTGGCGGACTCGCGGCCCC
>JBGSTN010001002.1:0-6049 GCA_041736455.1 Burkholderiaceae bacterium
GACCTCGACCAGCCCGATGTAGCTCTCGATATTGGCGACACGCCTGGCGCAATGCATCAGCAATTCGCAGCCACCGCCGAGCGCCATGCCGGAGACTGCCGCCACGGTCGGCACCTGTGCGTAGCGCAGCGCCATCATCGCATCCTGCAGTTTCTTCTCCTCGGGCCCGATGGCCTTCGCCCCGCCAGACATGAAGACCGGCAGCATCGCCTGGAGGTCCGCGCCTACCGAGAACGGTTCTTCCGGTGACCAGATCACGAGCCCTCGATAGCGGTCTTCGGCGATCGCGATGGCCTTGACGAGGCCGGCCGTGACACCGGGACCGATCGCATGCATCTTCGACTTGATCGATGCGATCACGACGTCCTCGACACCCCGCCCGCTCATTGTCCAGAGGCGGATATCGGCGTCTTCATGAAGGGTATCGCCGCCATCATGACCGCTGGCCGCCTTCTCGCCGAAGACCGGCGCGCGAAAGATCTGGCGCTGATAGACCGGCAGGTCGGAGCGGGGCATGAATGCCTCGTGCATCGGTGACCAGGATCCGACGGGCTGATGGACCCCGCCCTGCTCGACGACCGGGCCGCGAATCGCCCACTCCGGCAACGGTATCGCAACAAGCGCCCGGCCCTGAGCAATGTCGTCGGCGATCCAGCTCGCGACCTCGGACCACCCCGCCTGCTGCCAGATCTCGAACGGCCCCTCGTTCCAGCCGAAGCCGAAGCGCAGCGCCAGATCCAGGTCACGTGCGTTGTCGGCGATCTCTTCGAGCTTGATGGCGGCGTACTGCATGCCGTCGCGCATGATCGACCACAGGAACTGCGCCTGCGGATTCTCGGATTCGCGCAACAACCGCAGGCGCTCGCCCCAGTCTTTCTTCTTGAGGATTCGCACGACGGTCTCGGCGGCCTTGCCGCCGGCCGCGCCATAGTCGCCCTTCGCGGCATCGAATTGCATGATCTGACCACCGTCCTTGCGGTAGAAACCCGCCCCGACCTTCTGGCCCACCGCGCCCTTGTCGACCAGTGTCGCCAGGACGGCCGGCGTCTCGTAAAGCGGTCGGAACGGATCGTCGGGCAGGTTCTCCTGCATGGTCCTGATCACGTGCAGCATCGTGTCCAGGCCCACCACGTCGGCGGTTCGAAACGTGCCCGACTTCGCGCGGCCGAGCTTCGAACCGGTGAGATCATCGACGACGTCGAACGACAGACCGAACTTCTCCGCTTCACGGATCGTCGCGAGGATGCCGTAGATACCGACCCGATTCGCGATGAAGTTCGGCGTATCCCTGGCCTGCACGACACCCTTGCCGAGCGTGCTGATGAGAAAGGTCTTCAGCCGGGCAAGGACGGACGGCTCGGTGAATCCGGTCGGAATCAGTTCGACCAGATGCATGTAGCGCGGCGGGTTGAAGAAGTGCACGCCACAGAATCGTTTCCTGAGCGACTCGTCGAAGCCTTTGGACAATTCCGTGATCGACAGCCCCGAAGTATTGGAAGCGACGATCGCATGCGGTGCGACATGCGGGGCGATCTTCGCATAGAGCGCATGCTTCCAGTCCATGCGTTCGGCAATCGCCTCGACGATCAGGTCGCAGGTGCGGAGCTGGTCGAGATGATCGTCGTAGTTGGCCGGTTGGATGGCAGCCGCGAGTTCCGGCCGACCCAGCGGCGCCGGATTGAGTCTTGACAAGCCGGCAATGGCTCGCATCGCGATGCTGCTGGTGGGTGCTTCCGGTGCCGGCAGGTCGAACAACATGACGTCGACCCCGGCATTGACCAGATGGGCGGCGATCTGCGCACCCATCACGCCGGCTCCCAGCACGGCGACTTTCCTGACTATGAAATTTGACACGGTGATCCCTCCGAGGGCGCCGGACTGCACGGCGCAGGATTCATTCGACGACCTGCATCGGGCTCGCCCGCCCGCCGATTCATGTCGCGCGGTGCGGGCAAGCCGGTCAAAACAGATCGGCTTCGAGTGCCATCAACGACGCAGCGCCGGAACGCGCGGCGCGCATGCGCCAGGCCGTCTCGGGCAGCAGGCGCGCGAAGTAGAAACGAGCGACTGCGAGCTTGGCCTTGTAGCACGGGTCATCGCTGTCGGCCTTGCTCAACGCGATCTTCGCCATCCGCGCCCAGAAGTAGCCCATCACCAGGTGGCCGATGACACGCAGGAAGTCGACCGAGGCGGCGCCCGCCTCTTCCGGATCCTGCATCGCCTTCATGCCGATCTCCATCGAGAACTTCTCGACCTTGCCGGCCAGATCGGCAAGCGGATCGATGAACTCCGCCATCGCATCGTTCGTCCCTTCCTGCTCGATCAGTTCGCGGACCAGCGCGCCGAACGTGCGCAGCTTCTTGCCACCGTCCTGCAGGACCTTGCGACCGATCAGATCGAGCGCCTGGATACCGTTGGTGCCTTCGTAGATCAGGTTGATCCGCGCATCGCGGACATACTGCTCGATTCCCCATTCGCGGATGTAACCCTGTCCGCCGAAACACTGCATGGCGAGATTGGTGGATTCCAGTCCGTTATCGGTCAGGAAGGCCTTCACGATCGGCGTGAGCAAGGCGAGATGCCCTTCGGCCGTTTCACGAACATCAACGTCCGGATGGGAGTCGGCGATATCCGACTGCAGCGCCAGCCACATGGCGAACGCACGCGAGCCCTCGATCCACGCCCGCTGCGTCAACAACATGCGGCGAACGTCGGGATGCACGATGATCGGATCAGCCGGCTTGTCGGGCGCCTTCGGCCCGGAGAGTGCGCGCATCTGCAGGCGCTCCTTCGCATACAGCGCCGCGTTCTGATAGGCCACCTCCATCAGCCCCAGCGATTGCAGACCGACTCCGATACGCGCCTCGTTCATCATCACGAACATCGCGTTCAGACCCCGGTTTTGCTCTCCCACCAGCCAACCCGTCGCGCCGTCCAGATCCATCACGCAGGTCGCGTTCGCATGGATGCCCATCTTTTCCTCGATGCGCGAACAACTGATGCCGTTGCGTTCACCGACCTCGCCTTCGTTCGTCGGCCTGAACTTCGGGACGATGAACAGTGAAATTCCCTTGGTTCCCTCGGGCGCGCCGGGCAGTCGGGCCAGCACGAGATGGACGATGTTCTCGGCCATGTCGTGCTCGCCGGAGGAGATGAAGATCTTCGTGCCGGTGATCAGATAACTGCCGTCGCTCTGCATCTCGGCACGACTGCGCAACATGCCCAGATCGGTGCCGCAATGAGGCTCGGTCAGACACATCGTGCCGGTCCACTCGCCAGTCACCAGCTTGGGCAGGTAGATCGCCTTCTGCTCGGGACTGCCATGCGCATTGAGGCATTTGTAGCAGCCATGGGACAACCCCGGGTACATCCCCCAGGCCTGGCTCGCCGAATTGACCATTTCGAGCACCGCCATGCCCACCACGTTCGGCAGACCCTGGCCGCCGAATTCGGTCGTACAGGTCAGGGTCGGCCACCCGGCATCGATGAATTGTCGATAAGCCTCCGGGAACCCCTTCGGGGTCTTGACGACCCCATTTCCCTCGTGCCGGCAACCTTCCTCGTCGGCATCGCGATTGAGCGGAAACACGATTTCACTCGCGAAGCGCCCTCCCTCGACAAGGACCTGATCGATCAGTTCCCGGTTGACTTCGTGATGAGCCGACAAGGCCTGCATCGACTCTTCGACCTGAAGCAATTCGTGCAGTACGAATTGCTGGTCGCGCAGCGGGGGAACGTACTGAGGCATGTCTGTCTCCTGGATAGAACCGGTTCAGCGTTTTTGCGCGTCGCTCGACGCACGTGAATGAGTAGTCCTGATTGCCGACGACCCGGGGATGGCTGGCTCGCCGCCCGGGCGTCGATAGCCGTCGATCAACCGGTCGAAGGCTTCGCGCGCGAGCGCGAGCGACTCGGTATTGCGTAGCAGACGCGCGTCGTGGTGCAGCGACAGGACGATGCCGTGCAGTTCGAACACCATCGCCGCCGGCGAAGGCAGTCCCGGCAGGTCGCCGACGTCGACCGCCTGCTCGATTGCGCGGGTCAGTTCGGCCTGCCATCGTCGGACCATGAGGACGAGTTCATCGCGCACGGCGCCGGGCCGGTCGTCGTACTCGACAGCGCCGGAAATCATGATGCAGCCGCTCTGGGCCTGCAGGGCCGTCAGCGCGAGCCAGTTTCCGAAGATCGCCCGAAGCCTCACGAGACCGCGCGGCGCATCGAGCGCCGGCTTCAACACCGTGGCAATGAAACGCCGCTCGTATTCCTGCAGCACCGCGATCTGCAGCTCCTCGCGCGAACCACAGTGAGCATAGACACCGCTCTTGGACATCTGCATGCGCTCGGCCAGCGAGCCAATGGTGAGCCCTTCCAGACCCTGGGCAGCAGCCTGCTCGATCGCGACCTCGATGATGGCGCGACGGGTCTGTTCACCCTTCGAGAGCGTTGCGGACACGAGACTGGACAACGGGGGTCTCCCGGTCAATAAAAGAACGATCGTACTATTATCGGTTCTGTCCCGGTTGTCAAACAATGACATTTCCCCGGGAAAGGCCTATCCATCATTCGGCACGTACTGGGCGCCAACGGGCGTCCGAAATCGCGACTGCTGATGACGAGGGCGTTGGAACGCCGTGACAACAAAGCTTTAATTTTTGGCAGATTCCCTATGCCCGGTGTTTTTGCGTGCAAGAATCCAGCGCTCATGGTTCCCCGATCAACATTCGAGTTCACGTCATGAACAAACCTGTACGCGGCAGCCTCGCCATTGCCATTTCGTCCGTCGTGCTGGCGCTCGCCGCCTGTGGATCCGACGATGATCCGGCACCAGCACCGACGCCGACACCTACACCAGCACCGACGCCAACTCCGACGCCGACGCCAACTCCGACACCCACTCCGACGCCTACTCCGACGCCGACGCCTACTCCGACGCCGACGCCGACGCCGACGCCGACGCCGACACCTACTCCGACGCCGACACCTACTCCGACGCCTACTCCGACGCCGACACCTACGCCGACACCGACGCCTGGCACCGCGCCACTCGTCTCTTCCTACCCGTCGGTCTCGATGAATTGCACCAACAGTTCGGGTACGCCCGCGCCGTTCAGCGCGACAGTCACGTATACGAGCCCCACGTTCCAGTTCTCCGGTTTCAATCCGGGTGGTACGACCGCACCCACCAGCCTGACCTGGACGCCACCGACCAACGGGATCGATACACAGAACGGCTCGAGCACGAACTACACGGCCATGACGACGGACGGCCAGTATGTCGTGGCCGCAGATGTGGCCACGACGGAGACGCGACTTCTGAAGATCGTGTACAACGAAAGCGTGCAAGGCTCTTCGTTCACTACCTGCGTCGATCCGACCGCGCCGTTATAAGGAAACGCGGTTTCAGCAGCAGGGGCACGGCCTGTCGGCCGTGCCCTTTTCGTTTTTCGTCGCCGGTTGGAGTAGTCGACGAAAGGCACCGGCAACCGACGAACGGTCATTCCCCTCGTCGGACTGCTCCCGAGATTTCATTGCTGTATTTCGCCCGCCCGCCCGCAGGTCGAAGCCCGTCAGTATTGCAAAGTGAGCTCGGCGCTCCTCCGACGAGCCGCACGCGCTCGGCTGTCCAGTGAGCAGATGCTGTTCGACTCGACTGCCCTGAATGCACGGGACCCCGTTGCGGCCGGGAAGCTGGCGGGTGCACCGTACGACCTCGAGCGCGCGCGACCGGACGCTCCGCGTTGCATCCGCAACGTATCGCACGCGCCGTGGGCACGTTGTCATCTAGAATATTTTTGCGAGCGACAGGCACTCGACCTCGACTCGAAAATCTTTGCATCTCCTTTCTCTCGGAGCTTCCGTATGAATACAGTTGAAGTGCGTATCGCGATCGCCGCCGCGATCGCGAGCGCATGTTTGGTCCTGAATGCTTGCGGCTCTAGCGATAGCGGCAGCGTGGACCCCGATTTCCAGACATCGGACCAGTTGCAGGACGCCCGAACCGACGACCGCGCGGGTGCACAGGCGGACGCGGATGCGGCGGCGCAGCAGG
>JBGSTN010001069.1:0-3639 GCA_041736455.1 Burkholderiaceae bacterium
CCGAGATCATGGGCACGCGTGAGGCGCGTTTCGTCACGAAACTGTGGCCGCATGCCCAGGCCGCCGAGCAGGCGACCGGCGTGCCCGCGGCCTACGTGATCGGTCAGGCCGCGCTCGAATCGGGCTGGGGTGGTGGCGAGATGCGTCATCCGGACGGACGTCCGGCACACAACCTGTTCGGCATCAAGGCCGGTTCGAACTGGTCGGGTGAAACGGTCGCGGTGATGACGACCGAGTACATCGACGGGCGCAAGACCAGTCAGGTCGAACGCTTCCGATCCTACGACTCGTACGAATCCGCCTTCTCCGACTGGATCGCGTTGATGACACGACAGCCACGCTACCGGGAAGTGTTGCGCAATGCCGGGACGGCAGAGAGTTTTGCACAGGGTTTGCAGGCGGCGGGTTATGCGACCGATCCTGACTATGGTGACAAGTTGCAGCGCGTGATTCAGCGTGCGATCCAGTTGCGGGACGAACTGGCCTGATGGTCGACAAACATGAACCTACGGTACGGGAACTGAAATGGGCGTGATGGATATCGGGGCATCGGCACTGCGCACGGCCTACACCCGGTTGCAGACGACCAGTCACAATATCGCGAATGCATCGACGCCGGGTTATTCGCGGCAGGATGCGCTGGTCGAGGCACGAGCATCGTCGTACAGCGGATCGGGCTTTCTCGGTGGCGGCGTCTCCGTGATGACCGTCGAACGCACCTACAGTCAGCATCTCACGCGCGAGTTGAACTCGGCCACGGCGCAGCAGTCGGCCGACAAGGCGCGCGCCGATGCGTTGTCCCGACTCGACTCGTTGTTCGCCGACTCGGAGAACGGGATCGGCGCCCGCTACGATTCCCTGAACGCCAGCCTCGCCGACATGGTCAATCAGCCCTACGACGAGTCGGCGCGCACGGTTGCCATGCAACGGGCCGGTGACCTGGCGCAAAGTCTCAGTTCGACAGACAGCGAACTCGCGCGCCTGAGCGACGACTCCGCGCTGCAGGCCAAAGGGACCATCACCGACCTCAATGCGCGCCTGAAGGATCTGGCGGCGCTCAACAACCGCATCGGCGCGGCCAATGGTTCGCTGCATTCGCCCAACGATCTGCTCGACCAGCGTGATGCACTGATCGAGAAGATCAATGGTTCGATCAAGGTCTCGACCCACATCAACGAGGACCAGACCGCGTCGCTGTTCGCATCGACCGGCGATGCGCTGGTCCTGAAGCAGGATGCGGCCGTCCTCGGGCTAGACACCGATAGCAAGGATCCGGATCGTCTGCGAGTGACGGTCGAGATGGGCAACAACGTGCTGCCGCTCAAGGACGAGTTGATCACTGGCGGCGCGTTGGCCGGTCAGCTCCAGTTTCACAACGACGACCTGCGCGCGGCCCGTGCGCGTATCGGACAACTCGCCGGCTCGATCGCCGAGGGTTACAACAGGCAGCAGGCACTGGGTGTCGACGCCGACGGCATCGCCGGTGGTCCGCTTTTCCAGATCGGGGCGGGGCAGGCGGTAGCGGCGACGACCAACGACGGTGATGCGACGTTCGAAGTCACGATGGCCGATGGCAGTGCGCTGAAGGCAAGCGACTACAAGCTCGAACTCGAGGGTGGTGCATACAAGGTGACGCGCCTGTCCGACGATACAGAGACCATCCTGTCGACCTTGCCTGATACCGTCGATGGTGTGCGATTCGAATTGACCGGTGGCGCGATGGCAGAAGGCGACAGCTTCGCGATTCGTACCGGCACCGCTTTTGCCAGCGGCTTTGCAATGCGCCTGGCGTCTCCCGACGACTGGGCGACCGCCTATCCGGCAGTGCCGAGCCTCGGTGCCGACAATCAGGGCAGCGTCGCCATCGCCGATTTCGCCGTCACCGATGTCGATGCGAACGTCGCTTCGCCAGTCACGATCAGTTTCCAGGCCGACGGCAGGCTTGCCATTGACGGTGGGTCTGGCGGACCCCTCACCGACGTCGAATGGACGTCTGGCGAACCCGTCGAGGTCAATGGCTGGTCGATCACGCTGACTGGTACGCCGCAGGCAGGCGATACGGTGACGGTCGGCGCCACGAAGGATCTGTCGGCAGACAATCGCAATGCGCGTGCACTGCTGGCGCTGTCGGAGAACGGCATGGTCGACGGTCTCTCGGCCAGTGATGCGGTCGGCGCGATGGTGGGTGAAATCGGGTCGCGTTCTCAGGCCGCGAACAATCTGCTGACGCAGTCCGAAAGCTGGGCGACCGGTGCGCGCGCCGCGCGCGACGAAGTGTCCGGCGTGAATCTGGACGAAGAGGCGGCGCGCCTGCTTCAGTACCAGCAGTCGTATCAGGCTGCCGCGAAAGTCATCGCAACCGCGCAGAACATGTTCGATTCACTGCTTTCGATCGCCGGTTGAGCGACGGGCCGCAGCAATCCAGGACGATGAAACCATGACGCGCATTTCCACCGCCCAGGTCAGTCAGCAGGCTGTCGATCTGATCACATCCCGCCAGGCCGAGATGGCGAGATTGCAGACGCAGATCGCGACTGGCAAGCGCCTGACCACACCAGCCGACGATCCCCATGCTGCAGCCAGCACGGTGCACCAGAAATCCGAAATCGCTCGCCTCGATATCGAAAGACGCATGGTCGACTTCGCCAAGCTCAAGCTCGCGCAATCAGAAGGAGCGATCGGCGAGGGTGTCGACATCTACCAGCGTGCGCGCGAATTGCTGCTGGCGGCGAACAACGACACCTATTCCGACGGGGACAGGGCGAGCATCGCGACCGAATTGCGCGGCCTGCGCAGCGACCTGTTCAGCGTGGCCAATCGCAGTGATGGTCTGGGTGCCTATGTGTTCGGCGGTAACGGCTCGCGCACGGCGCCGTTCACCGAAGGCGCCGGCGGGGTGGCGTATGTTGCGGATCCTGGCGTGCAGTTGACCGGACAGGAGCGCCGGTATGCGACCACGATGGACGGCAGCGGGTTGTTCGCAACCACTGACAAGACCGGCGCCAGCGAATCCATCTTCACGTCGCTCGACCGCACGATCGCGATGCTCGAACGGACCGATCCGGTCAGCGGCGATTTGCACGCGGAAATCGAGTCGATGATCGACCGGTTCGATGTCGGGCTGGAGACGTTCAATGCCGCGCGCGGAACGGTCGGCGAACAGCTCAATTCGGTCGATCGCCGCCTGGAACAGATTTCGTCGGGTAACCTCGTTGCCACCGAACGGCTCGCCGACCTGACCGACATCGACCTCGCCGAAGCCATCTCGGCGCTCACCACGCGTCGCACCGAGCTGGATGCCGCCATGCAGACCTATGCGCAGATCTCGGGACTGTCGCTGTTCAACTATATCCGCTAGATCCTGCCGCGGCCCGGCGCCGCGGCGATCGATTCCAGCCTTTCGGAGCTTCAACCCATGTCAGTCGCCCACGGTCTCCTTGCTTACTTTCCCGTCATCGATCAGCGGCGCACCGTCGTCGCGACGCGGCTGGCGGCGGTCGCGGGTAGTGCAAGCCATCCGTTGACGGCCGTGAGCATGTACAAGGACGTTGCGGGCGTGTGGCCCGAAGAAGCCGGCCCTGTCATCATCGACGCGGTCGGCGTGGAACCTGACGCTGCGGTGCTGAAGCTGGGCGCGCG
>JBGSTN010001072.1:0-1747 GCA_041736455.1 Burkholderiaceae bacterium
CCAGCACGCCGGCGAAGGGACCCAGGCCGACGGCGACGATGAACAGCATCGCGAAGACCATCTCGTTGATCGCCCGACACGCATCCATCAGCCGGCGCACCGGCTGGTAGATCCAGGCCGGCGCCAGGTTGTCGGCCGACAGCAGGCCGAAGGGAATCGCGCAGATGATGGCGAGTACCGTTCCCCAGACAGCGATGTGAACGGTGATCAGCATCTCGTCGAGATAGATGCGCCAGTCGTGGAAGTTCGGCGGGAAGAACTCGCGCGCAAAGGTGGCCATGTTCGCCGAATCATTGATCAGCGCCATCGGCCGCATGTCGGCGCCCTGCCACGACCAGATCAACACCATCAGGAACACGCCCCAGGCGAACTGCGTAGCCAGTGACGTGCGCGGGGGCGCAAGCGGCACATCGGCGATGGCGGGCCGGGATTGCATCGTCGTCAAAGCCGAACCGTCATTGCCATGAGTGCCCGATCAATTGCTGCCCGGCCCGGATAGCGACTGAAGCTTCGCGTCGATGTCGGCCAGTTTCGCCTTCTTGTCTTGCGCGTTCATGTTCTCGTCGTTCTCGAACTTCTTGCGTTCCTTGAACAGCTCGAGCTGCCGGATCGGCGTCAGCTGCGCATCGGTCGACGCCTTGAAACCGGCGAGGCGATACATGTTCTTGAGAATCTCCTTCTCGCGCTCGTCGCTGCCATAGGCCACCACGAAATCCTGGACTTTCTTCTTGACGTCGGCCGGCAGGTCCTTCCGCCAGACCAGGGGATCACGCGGAATCAACGGTGAGGTCCAGAGAATGCGGATCTGGTCCATCTTCTCCGGTGACTTCTCCTTCATCTTCGTCGTCATCTCGCTGTTGCTGGTCGCGATGTCGACCTGCCGGTTCAGCACCGCAAGGAAATTTCCCTCGTGGTTCGACGAGCGCATCACCTTGAAGTGAGTCTTGGGATCCAGGCTGTTCTTCGTGAACACATAGTACGTCGGCACCAGGGTTCCGGACGTGGACGACGGATCCCCGATGCCGAACGTATAGTCCTTGCCGTTCTTCAACACCTGGTCGAGGGTCGAGATCCCGGAGTCCTTGTGGGTGATCAGGTACGAGTAATAGCCGGGTGTGCCGTCGAGGTCGACGAACTGCGCGAATACCTCGCCACTGGACCGATCGACGGCATCGATCGCCGACTTGTTGCCGTACCAGGCGATCTGCACCTTGTTGAAGCGCTGTGCTTCGATGATGCCGGCATAGTCGGTCGCATAGAACCCGTTGACCTTGACGCCGACGGCCTTGCTCATGTCGTCCAGGAACGGCTCCCACATCTGTCTGAGGGCGCCGGCTTTCTCGGTGGCAATGATGCCGAAATTCAACTCCTTGATGTCCGCAGCCGCAGCGCCGGTCACGGCGCCGACGGCCAGAACGGCCGCCAGGGCCTTCACTTTGTTCAACATGGAAACTCCTTGCAGGTTTGAAAGGGGTTCAGGCAGCAACCAGATTGCCGGGTATTGCGCGCGCCCGACGCGACGAGAACTCACCGGCAGAGGAATCGGCGTCGAAGAATTCGCGGGCTTCACTGCCATACAGACCGGCCAGCAGCGCAGGAGTCAGCGCGCTGGATGGCCCGTCATAGACAACTCGGCCGTCTGCAAGGGCGATCGTGCGCGGGCAGTAGCGTGCGGCGAACTCGACCTGGTGCAGCGACACCAGCACCGTGCACCCGTGTTCGCTGTTCAGCCGTGCCAGCAGTTCCA
>JBGSTN010001093.1:0-4925 GCA_041736455.1 Burkholderiaceae bacterium
GCCCGTCGGATTCACGACCGATACGGACCACGCGCATGGCGACGAAGACGCGCGGGACAACCACGGGACGGCGGGCGACCAGCGTACGTCCGGCAAATCGTGTGCGGAGAATGCCGCGGAAAGACAGCGCGTGCTGATCGTGGACGACAACGGCGATGCCGCCGACGCCATGGCATTGCTGCTGGATTCGTACGGCTGCGAAGTCCGCATCGCGTACGACGGTGATGCGGGCATTCGCATGGCCGAGGAATTCCGGCCGACTTTGATCCTGCTCGACGTCGGCTTGCCCGGGCTGGACGGGCTGGCGGTGTGCCGTCAGGTTCGACGGCAGCCCTGGGGTGTGCGGGCGAAGATCTGTGCGGTCACGGGCTGGGGGCGATCGGAAGATAAGCGTCGTACGTCGGAAGCCGGATTCGATGTCCACCTGGTGAAGCCGGTCGCGACCGAGGCCATTCTGGATCTGCTGCGCGATTGACCCGGTGGTTGTCGCTTGTCACCCGGCGCGGTCGGGCAGGGCGATGTGATCGCGAAAGGTGCGACCGAACATCGAGTTCGCCAGGCATGGCACCGAGGCGAGATTCGATATCGCGTCGCTGGCGATCAGGCCAAGCCATGTCTTCGGTACGAAATAGCCGGCACAGTTCCTTGCCGAATCCTGCTTCTTCACCAGCACTCCCTTCAGCCGCGACTCGTACGCTCGCAACGCATCGGGTGCGCGGTTCGGAGAACGGGCGACTTCACCTGCCAGGATGTGCGCCTGCGTCATCGCCAGGCTGCTTCCTTCACCGGCCAGCAGGGAAGGCGCCGCCGCGGCGTCGCCTATCTGCGCGACGCGGCCCCTGCTCCATTGCGGCATCCGGATCTGACTCACCCTGTCGACATAGAGGTCGTCCGCCTGATCGAGCCTTGCGACGATCGCATCGCTTTCCGAGCCGGTATCGCGGAACATCTCATGAAGCCTTCGTAGGTGCCGTCGGACAGCGCCACTGCGACACGATCGCCACGATCGTAGATTCGGATGATCTCGGTGCCGAAGCGGGTTTCGATACCGTCGAGTGCGCGAAACAAGGTCGATCGTGGGTCGTGCGCGTTTGGCTGGTACGCACCGTATATGGTTCGAACAGCGTGTTTCTCGCCACGCAGGCACGCCAGTTGCGTGCTGCGCGCGACGATTGCCGATGGAGTCCGAGTTGGAGAATCCTCTCAAACGGTTGCTCGAAGAGCGCTCACCACACAAGGTTGCCGGCATTTATGCGCAGCATGATGCCGCGCGGGATGCTCGTCACGAGATCGTCGTCGAAAGCGGGATGACCGAGCGCCAGGTTCGTGTCCTGAGCCCTCAGGCCCACGCCACCGACCTTGACACGCTGTTTCGAGAGATCGAGCCGCAGGGCGGCCGTCGTCCCTGGCTCCTCGTGCGCACGCACCTGGTCCTCGGGACCCTGGGCGCGATCATCGGTGTCGGTGTCTTCGTCATTGCGTGGGCATTGGACAGTCCGAGGTTGCAGTCCGCGCCGGTGGCCGGCCTGCTCGTCTTTGCGTTCCTGGCCGCAGTGGTCGGCATGCTGATCGCCGGGCTGGTCAGCCTCAGGCCGGATGAGCGTGTGCTTGCCACGCGTTTGCAGACACGATTGCGTCATGGGCAGTGGGCTGCCATCGCTCATCCGGTCGACCATCGGCAGAGTTCCGCCGCGCGTCGCGTTCTGGACCGCTCGGCGAACCTGGTCATCCGTACGCTGTGATGCCCAGGCGACCCTTCGCTCATCGACGGGGTCTGCGGCGCCTCGATTGGGCTGCCGTCATGTTCGTGGTCGTCTGCGGTGGCGCCCTGTCCACGTTTGCTCTCTCGACTACCCCGTGGCGACCCGGCCAACCGAATGCTGCGCCATTGCGCCACGACCCTGCGTCACCGGGGCGCGACGAGGGGAAACCGCTTCGGCTCTGGGTGGACACCGATGCCGCGTGCGGCACGGGTTGGCGACGCGCCCCCGACGACTGCCTTGCCGTCCTGGCTCTCGCGTCGACACCTGGGGTCACGATCGTCGGTATCTCGACGACTCATGGCAACGGCCCCCTGCATGAGACCGACGCCGTCATGCGCGAGCTCGCTGCACAATTGCCCCGGCAAGGCATCGCTTCGCCTCCGGTACACCAGGGCTGCGACATGGCGATCACCGATTGCCTGGCCATCGGTTCCGGCGCCGGGGCGATGGTGGCATTGATCAAGGCGGCATCCAACCGACCGCTCACCTATCTCGCCCTCGGTCCGCTGACCAACCTCGGCGCAGCCCTGAGGCTTGACCCGAATCTTGCAGACCGAATCGAACGCGTCGTGGCCGTGATGGGCCGTCAGCCGGGCCATCGCTTTCATCCCGCTCAAGGGCATTCGCGCGTTGGTCTGATGTTCGGTCACGGACCGGTGTTCAACGATTTCAACGCGGACTCCGACCTGGCCGCAGTCGCAGAGGTGCTGCGTGCCGGCGTGTCGCTGCACCTGGTGCCCTACGCGGCAGGCCGGCAGTGGCTATATACCGAGCGCGATCTGGCCGCGCTGTCGTTGCAGGGCCAGGCAAGCCAATGGGTGGCCGAGCGATCGACGGCATGGCTCGGCTTCTGGAAACGTGTCGTCGGGCTCGACGGCTTCCATCCGTTCGATCTGGTTGCGGCCGACTATCTGCTTCGCCCCGAGCGCCATCGCTGCGCACGCGTGGATGCGTGGGTGGCGAAAGACCCGCGCCTGGTCTTCCTGAACGGCAAGAGATCGCTGATCGTCGCGCAGAATCACGGCCGTCCCGAAATGCCGCCGGATGGAACGGCACTCTACTGCGATCGGTTCGATATCGAGCCCGATTCCGAGCCGGGCATCGATAGCGAGATCAGGCAGGCCAAATCGTGATCGACTTCACGTGATCGACTTCATCGCGCGCGACAGGCAGTCTTGCATGCAGCGCCTCAGATCCAATACCCGCTCCGCCCATGCAGCCGATGCAGTGCCTCTTCATCTTCACGCGAGATCGGTCCGTTCTCCCGATACTCGGGGCTGCGCTTGATCTCGTCACGATCGAGCGTAACCATGACTTTGCGTTCCGGCCAATCGATCGCATCGATCCAACGGGTTGCAACGAGCACCTTTCGGCCGCCGGGCCACCAGTTGCGAGTGTCGACGACCAGGTAATGGATCGTCCACTCATCGTCGCCGAAAAGGAAATCCTCGACGTGGCCGAGGCTGCCGTCCTGTGCCTCGATCGAATAGCCGCTGACTTCAGCGCTGCCGCGCAAATGCGAATCTTCAGCCCGGACTTTCGAATCTTCGGAAACTCCACTGCCCGTCGGGGCGACTCCCATGTGAGGCGGAATCGGACTGACCGCCGGCAGAGTCGGAATCATATCGACGGCTGCAAGGCCGCCCATTCCCCAGTACGGCGCGTAGCCGTAATACGCCAGCAACTCCGTCTCCTGCTGTCGTGATATCGGGCGATGCGTAGCGATGTCGGGACTGTTCTTGACCTGCTCGCGCGTCAACTCGACAGCCAGTCCGCCGTCGGCGGCCAATGGCCGGCGAAACGATTCGGGCGACAGCAGCACCTTGCGTCCGATCAACCACTTGCCCGTCTCGACGACGATATAGCGAACAGTCCACTTCTCGTCGTCGAAATACATCTCCCGCACGCTGCCTATCTCACCATCGGTCGCTTCGATCGCGTGGCCGTGCAACTGCTTGACGCTTCGCAACATGGTCGCCTCCTTGACAACGGGTATCGTCGTCGACGTTGTGGATCGTCTGGTTACACCGAGATTCGGGAGCATCGACCGTGCCTGAATCTCGCTCATTTCGTTGTCACGGGCATACCTGTTGCGAAACTTGTCGGATCAGTCACGAACGGAGTTCGCAATGAAGGATCAGATGAACCTGCTGCTCGCCGAGCGGTCGCCGCACAAGCTTGCCGGCATCTACGCGCGGGGCGACGCCGCACATGAAGCCCAACGCGAAATCGTCGCCGAAGGGCGAATGCATGTCCGGCAGGTACGTGTACTGAACCCCCGCAACGATGCTGATGACTCCGATGCATTGTTCCGACAGATCGAACCGGAAGGCGAGCGGATACCCCGCACCTTGCTGCGGACGCATGTCCTGCTCGGTATCTCCGGCGCGTTCGTCGGCATCATGGCGTTTGCGATCGCCTGGTCGTCGGGCAGTGAAATGCTGCGATCGACGCCAGTGGCAGGTTTCATCGCATTCACGTTTCTCACGGCGGTCGCCGGCATGTTGATCGCAGGCTTGATCGGTTTGCGCCCCGACCAGCGTGTGCTTGCGATGCGATTGCAGGATCGGCTTCGTGATGGCCAATGGGCGGTCATTGCACATCCGCTCGACCGTTGCCAGAGCGACGCAGCCGGACGTGTTCTCGGCCGGTCGGCGCGTCAGGTCCTGCGTACGCTCTGAATCGTTCGCAAGCACTTGCCATTCCGGCGCGGCGTTGGTGAGCGTAATATCGACATCGATCGTCCGTTCGTGCGGTCTCAGGGTAGAGACCGACTCCGCGAGGCAACCGACCGCTCGATCGACGAACGTTCGACGCAGGCATGGTTTCGATGTGACGTGGGACCGCCCGGCTCGAAACGAACCCGGTGCCATTTCGCGTGAGAGCAAGATGCAACGACCCGCCCTGGCCCGCGCGCTGGGATCCGCCTGTGTCCGACAAGGCGCGCGAACCGCGCTGACCGGCCACGGCGTCACGCTTTCCTTCGGATCGCTCTGGGAGCAGGCCAACGATCTGGCCGCAACCCTCGCCGGCCACTCTGTTGCGGATGAGCCGGTGATCGTGCGTTGCTCCAACCATCCGACCGACTTCGTCGCATTTCTCGGTGTCTGGCTCGCTGGGGGTCTCGTCGCGCCCGTGCACCGCACCGCGCCGGCGGAGGTC
>JBGSTN010001105.1:0-2601 GCA_041736455.1 Burkholderiaceae bacterium
CCCACGCCGCAGACGGCCAGACACCGGCGCTCGGTATCGTCGAACCAGCGCTTGGTCAGCTGCATGCGCAAAGCGCGCATCGACTCGACGAAGGGACTGCGCGGATGGTGCGCGGCCACGATGCGCGAGGAGATCGTCTGAGTCTGCTCGATCGGCAGGAACGGCGAGTTGAACTGGCGCGCCAGTGCCTGGTCGAGCTGAGCACGGGACACGAAGCCCATCGACTGGGCGATCTCGCCGAACAGCTTGTCGGACTTGCCCTGTTTCTTCAGTACCCGATCGACCTCGGCGGGCGTCATCGCGCCCAGGTCGACCAGGAGGGAACCGATCATGCCGTCGACATCATCGATGATCGGGGTGACGTCGAGCGCCGTGTTGCCGGCAACCGTGATCGGGTTGTCGGATTCACCGGGCTCGGCGGTGCTGTCGCTGCTACGCATTCAGGAACTCCACGGGCCGACGGCTCAGGACTTGTTTTCCAATCGGGGGGCTGACGACCCGAGATGAGAGAGACGGGGTAACACGGCCGAACTGCCTCGACCTCCGCCACCGCTGCCGCCACCCACACCCCTTTCGGCATCCGGCAACGACACCAGTACCGGCAGGTCGAACCCGTCGGTGAGGTCGCGGATCGACCGGATCTTCGGATGGCTCGATTCACCGAACATCGCCATCGCGGCGCCGATCAATCCGCCCAACAGGACACCGATCACCGTATTGAGGATCGGTTGCGGGCTCGACGGGAGCAATGGCTCGTTCGCGGGCGACAGTACCGACGCATTGGTCTGACGGTTCTCCGAGGTCAGCGCGTTGATCGTGCCGCGCTCGCTGACCAGTTCGAAGGATTTCTGGGCGTTGGCGATCTCGCCGCGCATCACGTCCATCTGGTCGCGCAGGTTCTTCAACTCGAGGACCTTGGCACGCTGCGCTTCGAGCGCATCGGCGATTTCCTTCGTGCGCCGGGTCGTGATCTGACCTGCCTGCGTGATCGCGTTCGCCTGCCGGCCGATCTCGTCATCGAGCTTCTGCCGCAGCACCTGCACGGTGTTGACCTGCGACACGTAGGTGGGGTGCTGCTCGCCGAGCCGTCGCGCCATCTGGGCAAGATCGGCTTCGGAATCGGCCAGCCGCTGGCGCAGCGACTGCACGACCGGATTCGACAAGACCTCGGGCATGCTCGCTTCGTTGCTCTGGCGATTCTCGCGCACACGCACTTCGGCGGCCTGGCTCTCCAGTGCGACGAGTTCCTGCGACAACGACGCCAGACGCTCGTTCTCGACGTCGAAACGCTCGGTCGCATCGATGATGCGGTTCCTCTGCTGGAAATCCGAGAGCTGCTGCTTGGCACGTTCGAGTGCCACCCGGGAGGCATCGACACGAGTCGCGAAGAATTCGGCATTCTGACGCGCCGGATCGGCCTTCAGTATCATCGCGGTGCTGAGATACGCCTGCACGAAACTGTTGGCCACCTCGGCGGCACGCGCCGGGTCCTTCGACTTGTACGCCACCCGGATCACGCTGGCGTCCGCGTCGGCACGCACGTCGAGATCTTCGAGCAGGTCGTCGGCAAGCCAGTTGCCGATGTCACCGCGTCCGTCGGTGTCCTTGCGCCAGCGCGCGATACTGTCTTCGTCATGCTCGAGCGACAGCAGTTCGACGACATTGCGCGCGACCCGGCGGCTGGTGATCACATCGACTTCGGTGGCGACCTTTGCAGCCAGGGCGGCATGCGGCGCCACGGTGCCGGAGATCGCATCCTCGCCGCCCAGGTTGATCAGCAGATCGGCCTGCGCTTTCCACGTCTTGGGCAGCAGCAGGCTGACGGCCAGCGCCACCGCGCCGACCAGCAGCGCGGTCGTCAACAGGGTCGCTCGGCGCGCCCATAGAATGCGCAGGATTTGTGGCAGGGTCATTGTTGTTTCGCTATTGGAGTCTGGGAGTCGGGCTGGACGACCGTCACCTGATGGCAGGTTAACGGCTGGCAACGGCTCCCGGTGTGAAGAAAGTCATTTTGCATGAGCGGACGGCGGGATGGGCGACCCGATAGCGCCAGACTGTTACGTGGCTTGACACGAGTTCGGTTGTCTATCGAACACGGATGACGCCGTGACAGTCACCGCTGCGAGGCCTGCGCGACAGAGAACAGCTCGCGATGGCAGGCTCGGGATCACCTGGATGAACGCTGAACATCAGTCGATGACGGGGGATGCATACCCTCCCCGCCCGGCACATCACGCGCGGGAGGGTATTGTCATGCATTTTTCGCTTCGCCGACGCATTTCTGTGCGCCCCTGCCGCGATGCCACCTCATTTCATCATTTCCGGAGTCGCTGCATGAACGCGGATCTCGACCCGGCCCGCCCCCGACATGTCTGCGCGCGCCACGGTTTGAAAGAAAATGCAACAACCCGACCGGAAGCGATTCTCACATGAATGACGACGCCTTGTTGCGCTACAGCCGCCATATTCTGCTCGACGAAATGGGTATCGAGGCGCAGGAGCGCCTGCTCGCCGGCACTGCCTTGATCGTTGGCGCCGGCGGCCTCGGCTCTCCGGCGGCACTTTATCTGGCGGCAGCCGGACTCGGTCGCATCGTGCTGG
>JBGSTN010001107.1:0-3165 GCA_041736455.1 Burkholderiaceae bacterium
ACAGCACGAGGATCCGGCCCAGCAGCCAAAGCGCCGCGAGCGCGGCCAGCACGGCGCCGGTCGGCGTCGCCTGGTTGGTCCAGTTCCTGCCGGCGGTGAACAGGAAGCCCACGATCACCGGCAGCGCGAATCCGAACAGCATCTCGTGGGCATGCCATACCGGGCCGCTCAGGTAGGCCTGGTTCGACAGACCCGAGACCTGTAACGCCCACAGCGGAATCGACAGCGCCGCGAACACGCTCGCCAGCAGATAGAACGGTCGAAAGCCCAGCGCCCACAGCGCGAATTCACGCTTCACGGGCGTGGGCGGTTCTTCGATGAGGAACAGGGATCGCATGTTGGTTCCTGGATGATTGGTCGGCTGTCCCACGCCGGTTGTGCAACGCCGCGCAGCGGGTTCACGCGGGACGGGACGGGATCAGGCCTGGCCGCCGGCCACTTCGGCGCGATCGTTGCGCGCAGCAATCTCGAGGACGCTGACCAGCTTCCGGCGATTTCGTGCGATGTCTTCGAGCGTATGGCGGTCGAGCGCGGCATAGAACGCCTTGACGGCTTCCGCGAACACGCCTTTCAGTCGACAGCAGCCGTCGATGACGCACCCGCCCCCGTTCTCTTGGCCATTCTTGCCGCCGTTGTCGCCGCCGTTCGTGTCGAAGCATTCGGCAGGCATTGCGGCGCCTTCGGTGTCGCGCACGACTTTGCCGATATTCACTTGTCGTGCCGGCATCGCCAGCCTGATTCCGCCGCCCTTGCCACGGACCGTTTCGATCCACCCCTGCTTGCCGAGGCTGTGGACGACCTTGACGAGGTGATTCGCCGAGACACCGAACGCATCGGCAATCTCGGCGATGGTCGCCCTGCGGCCAGGGTCGGCGGCCAGATAGAGGAGGACACGCAGGCTGAAGTCGGTGAACGCGGTGAGTTTCATGGCTGTCGGCATGGTTGCGGTTGCGCTCAGTATAGATATATTTCATCTACACCTTATGACACGATCGATCGAACATTGACGTTTGTCAAACCGCATCGCCGTGAGTAGTTCTTACGAACTATGGGAGTTGGGGAGTTGGGGGAGTTGGGGTCAGGTCTCTCATCTGACCTCGGAGCTGGGAGCTGGGGGTCAGGTCTCTCATCTGACCTCGGGCGAAGCTGCAGGTGAGGTTTCCCCTCTGACCTCGCGTCGGTCAACGGAGTGAAATGGGAGATCTGACCCCCATCGATCGGATGGGAGACCTGACCCGACGTGGCTTACCCGCCGTGAATGCATTCGGTGGAATAGTCCGCACCACGATACTTGCTGCACCGATCAATCGAAGCAGGCGTGGCGGCCCGGATGGATGTTCGGTCGGTGATCACGATGAAATAGTGGCGTGATCTCAACCGACTCGCGGGCGCGACCGACGCGCTGTTCCGGCAATGCAGTCCTGGCATCCGTTTCCGTCGCGGCGATCGCCTTGATGCGCTGGCACAGAGCGCTTGCGCGAAGCCGATCCTGTCGCAGCACCGGATCGGTCGCATCGTTGAGCGCACCGGCAAGCATCTTCCGTTTCCCGGACATCACGAATCCGAACCTCCTGGTAGACGTGCATCGCGATCCACCAGTGGTCCCGCCGGCATACTCGACACCGCCTCGTTTGTCGTGGTACTGATTGCGCCCGTCCAGCACGTTTCGCGACCGCGTCCTGGGTCAACGCGCTTCGCCTGCTCGACCGCGATCCGAGTGTCAGGTCGGCGAAGCGAGCTTCAACCCGATGATGCCGGCAAGAATGAGCGCGATGCTGATCAGCCGACCGGTGTTCGCAGGATCACCGAAGAGGACGATTCCCATGATCACGGTTCCAACCGCCCCGACACCGACCCATACTGCATAGGCAGTGCCTACCGGGAGCGATTTCATCGCATAACCCAGCAGCACGACGCTGATCACCATCGCGACGACTGTGCCGATCGTGGGCCACAAACGTGTGAAGCCTTCGGTGTACTTGAGTCCTATGGCCCAACCGATCTCGAACAAGCCGGCGATGATGAGTATGAACCAGTTCATCCTGCTGACGAATCGCGAAGGTCACAGTTGGCAGTCGCAATTCTCACTGTCTGACCTGCCCGTTCATCGGGTCTATCGATAGCTCGATCTTGCGGCCGTCTCGTCGCACGTCCACTTCCCAGGATCCGTCATCGAACTCGATTTCCTTGATCACGCCCAGACCCTGTGATTCAACCGACCGGGCGATCGTCGCGACCGGCATCGAACCCGTCGGGGGCATTTCATCAGAATCGTCATCGTCGTCCTCGCGGCGATTCTCGTCGCCGGTGGACGGATCGAAATAGAGTGTCTGACAGGCGCCGCTGTTGCAGACATCGACCTGCCAGAGGCCGTCATCGAACTCGGCCTGTGTCACGCTTCCCAGCTGTTGTCCTTCGACGGTTTCGATTATCGTCGACAGCGGCCTGGCGTCCGGGCGCGGCAGTTCGTCCGCTACGGCATCGGACCACGGCGCGAGCAATACTGCGAGCGCCGAGCAGATCACCACGACTCCATGATTCTTCATCAAGGTTCTCCATTCGAATATTGCGACATGAATCGTCGATCGGACAGTGCGTCCGGTGGCAAGAAGCGCTCCCGCAATGTTTCCGCCAGCAGCGAATAGACTTGGGGGTGTCTTTCTTCGACGACCGGAGATCGGGTTCTACGGTGACGCTTCGTTGCCGGCCAACAGATCTGCGGCCGACTCCACTCCCCGTGTTGCCCGCTTCCACCATGACGAGAACGAGTCGCATGGCGTATCAACGGTCGGAAAGAGTGTCCGCGCCCCTTCGACCTCGGCCCAACGGTCCAGCCATGGCACGAGATGCGGCTCAGCGATGCTGCGCACGCTGCGGGCACTCGCCAGCGCGGCGCCAATCGAGGACACGTCGCCGTACCAACGGCGTGCGGTGAGTTCAGCCATGCGATCGTTCACGAAGCGCCACCGTCTTTCGCTCCACGGCCAGGCGCGATGGAAGTCGGCGACGAATAGACCGATGACCATGACTTCGGATCGCAAACCGGCCGGCAACGCGCCCAGACTCCACGGATGCACCAGCCAGACGTCGCGGTTCGCGACCGTGGCGGGGTCGGGGACGATCAAGCCCATATCGTCAGGCGGCAGGCGTGCGAGACGCGGTTCC
>JBGSTN010001124.1:0-4003 GCA_041736455.1 Burkholderiaceae bacterium
GGCGGGCTGCTGCGCGAATTCGCCCGATGATCCGCCGCCGCACCTGCGGCGCGGATATCGGGCAGTCGTGGCGCCTTCGCTGCAGGTGCGCGCCGAACGTTTGATGCGTGCATCAACAACGGCGATTCGACCCGTCCGCGACCGCAATGTGGTCTACATTCAAAGCGCCGCACGCGCCGTTCGACGTGCACAGTCCCGCCAATCCGATCGATACGCCATTCACGACCTGCAGGCCTGCCATGAAATTCCGCTTCCCCGTCATCATCATCGACGAAGACTGGCGCTCCGACACCTCCAGCGGCCTCGGCATCCGTGCGCTGGGCAAGGCGCTGGAGGATCAGGGCATGGAGGTGGTGGGCGGATTCACCTACTTCGACGTGTCGATGGTGGCGAACCAGGCCGCGCGGGCATCGGCTTTCGTCGTGTCGATCGACGACGAGGAGATCAGCGAGGAGGGTGACGAAAGCGAGGCGGTCGAGGAGTTGCGCAGTTTCATCGCCGAGACGCGCCGGCGCAACGCGAACATCCCGATCTTCCTGTTCGGTGAAACCAGGACGTCGCGTCACATACCGAACGACATCCTGAAGGAACTGCATGGCTTCATCCACATGTTCGAGGACACCCCCGAGTTCGTGGCCCGATACATCATCCGGGAAGCCAATCAGTATCTCAACTCGCTCGCACCGCCATTCTTCAAGGCACTCGTCAACTATGCGAACGACGGTTCCTACTCATGGCACTGCCCGGGGCATTCCGGCGGCGTCGCCTTCCTCAAGGCGCCGGTCGGTCAGATGTTTCACCAGTTCTTCGGTGAGAACATGCTGCGCGCCGACGTCTGCAATGCGGTCGACGAACTCGGACAGTTGCTCGACCATACGGGGCCGGTGGCCGATTCGGAGAACAACGCTGCGCGCATCTTCGGCGCCGATCATCTGTTCTTCGTGACCAACGGCACATCGACCTCGAACAAGATCGTCTGGCACGCCAACGTCGGCACCGACGACATCGTGCTCGTCGACCGCAACTGCCACAAGTCGATCCTGCACGCGATCATGATGACGGGCACGATCCCGATCTTCATGCAACCCACGCGCAACCATCTGGGTATCATCGGTCCGATTCCGCTCGAAGAGTTCGACCCGGTGACGATCCAGAAGAAGATAGACGCCAATCCGCTGGTCAAGAACAAGAACGCCAAGCCGCAGGTGATGACGATCACCCAGTCGACCTACGACGGCGTCATCTACAACGTCGAGACCATTAAGAAGACGATGGGCGACTACGTCGAGAATCTCCACTTCGACGAAGCATGGTTGCCGCATGCCGCGTTTCATCCGTTCTATCACGAGTTCCATGCGATCGGACCGAACCGTCCCCGCAGCAAGAACACGATGGTCTATGCGACCCAGTCGACCCACAAGCTGCTGGCCGGCCTCTCGCAGGCATCGCAGATCCTCGTCCAGGATTCCGAAACCCGCGCGCTGGATACCTACCGGTTCAACGAGGCCTACCTGATGCATACCTCGACGAGTCCGCAATACGCGATCATCGCGTCCTGCGACGTGGCGGCTGCGATGATGGAGCCACCGGGAGGCACGGCTCTGGTCCAGGAATCGATCTACGAGTCGCTGGAGTTTCGACGCGCGATGCGCAAGGTGGCCGACGAGTTCGGCGAATCCTGGTGGTTCTCGGTCTGGGGACCGAAGGTCCTCGCCGGTGACGGGCTGGGCAAACGCGAAGAATGGTTCCTGCGTTCGAATGATCGCTGGCATGGCTTCGGCAGGCTCGCGCAGAACTTCACGATGCTCGACCCGATCAAGGCGACGATCGTCACCCCGGGCATGGATATCAGCGGCAAGTTCGCGAAATCGGGAATACCGGCGTCGATCGTCACGAAGTATCTTGCCGAACACGGCGTCGTCGTCGAGAAGACCGGCCTCTATTCGTTCTTCGTCATGTTCACCATCGGCATCACCAAGGGTCGATGGAATTCGCTCGTGACCGAACTGCAGCAGTTCAAGGCCGACTACGACACGAACCAGCCGTTATGGCGTGTCATGCCCGAATTCGTGCAGGCGTTTCCGCAGTACGAGCGCATCGGCCTGCACGACCTGGCCCAGCAGGTCCACGAAGCCTATCGCAAGCACGACGTGGCGCGCGTCACCACGGAAATGTACCTGTCCACCATGGAGCCGGCGATGCGGCCCAGCGATGCCTTCGAGTGCCTTGCGCATCGGAAGGTCGACCGGGTGCCGATCGACGATCTGCTCGGCCGTATCACGACGATGCTCGTCACGCCTTATCCGCCGGGCATTCCCCTGCTGATCCCGGGCGAGCGCTTCAACGCATCGATCGTCGACTACCTGAAGTTCGCGCGCGATTTCAACGAGCGGTTCCCGGGTTTCGAAACCGACGTGCACGGGTTGGTCGCGCTCAAATCGAACGGGCACCACGAATATTTCGTCGACTGCGTCAAGCAGTGACCGGTGTGAAGGAGGCGATCCAGTGACGCCTGCGTCTGCGCCCAGGATCGGTTCCTGGCCCTGGTGCCCAGGTCAGCGACCCAGGTCAGCGGCCCAGGTCGGTACGGCCCATGCGCTTCATCGGAAGCGGTCCCAGCATGCCTGACTCGCCATTGGCGCGTCGGCGCAGCTCCGGAAGGGTCGCGCGGTTGACGCGAAAACGCCGTCCGACGACCGCCGTCACTTCCACCAGCAGACCTGTGATCAACGCCCATTCGATCAGGACCGCAAATCCCTCGGCATCCCTGGATTCGTCCGATAGTGCGTCGTAGAGCGAACGCTCGGTGATTTCATCGCCATAGCCCCGCGTCGCTCTTTCGAGCAATTCGAGTTGGTTCAGGACGAACAGGTTGAATAGCATGGCTATCATCTTGTCACAGTCGCGCCAGCTTGCCGTGAACCCGATCACGGTTTACGTTCAGAGCCGGCCGGTCAGTCCGCGCTGGTGACCAGCCGCGTGCCGGCGATTCGATCGTACAAGGATTGCCTGTCACGGTCGAGAATCGACCAGCCTGCCGGCAGCGCAAGCAGCAGCAGTGCATACCAGCTCGTCACCGAGGCGATCGCGAAGACGGCGATGACCATCACGAGGCCGGCAAGATAGCGCGCCAGTGCCCGTCCGCCGGTCAGTGGCCGACCCTGGCGGTCGGTCAGTTGGAGCGACAAGGTCTTCATCGGCAGCGTTCGCCGCCCGCGCGCCCAGAATCCGGCGAAATACGCGCCGAAGACCAGCACCTGGAAAGCCTGGAAGACATGTCGAGTGACCCCCGGCTCGCCCTCGAAGCGGGTCAGCGCAGAGAACGCATAGTCGAAGAACCAGAGTACTCCGAAGAGCACGATGCTTTCATAGACGATGCCCATCAGTCTGCGCCACGGATGCGCCGGTGGGGCCAGTGGGCTGCTCTGTTCGGACGAGATCGCTTCAGGCACACTTGTCCTGATGCTTCATTGTTCGGCCTGCCGGTTGATCACCGGCTCGATCGACAGAGGCTGAGCGGCTTCCCTTGCGAGCCCGCTGGGCGCCGAACGACCGGCCGCCGTGTTGCCGAGTGCGCCATTGTTGCGCAACACCGCGCGTTGCTCAGGCGTCATTTCCTGATAGCGCTGCCATTCCTTGCCACGCTGGTCGTGGTTGCGCTTGCGCGCCAGCTGGAAGTTGTGCCGTGCAATGACCCGCTCTGCCGGCGAAAGTGCCGCCCATTCCCGAATCCTGCGTTCCGCCTTCTCCTTGGCAGGCGGCGAAAACCCGGGAAACCGGGTAGCCAGACGGACCCACACGCGCTTGTCGTCCGCGGGCCAGGTATTCCACTGTTCCGCAAACGGTGCCAGGACCTCGCGCTGTTCCGACGAAAGGTCGATCCAGAGGGGCTGGACGGCATCGCTCAGGTTGCGTGCGGGCAGTTCGGCGTCCGTACCCGGCGTCGCCGATCGTCGCGGGGCCATGGCGCCGCCATCGGCCGCTTCGCCGTTGTCCACGTGGG
>JBGSTN010000075.1:0-2276 GCA_041736455.1 Burkholderiaceae bacterium
GGGGCTTGCCACAGGCGCGACGCCTCGCGATCGTTTCGCCCGTTACGTAGGCCAGGATGCCGCATTCCTGGACGTCTTCGCACGTGCCTACGCGCTGGCGATGGCACGCAGTACCGATCGGGCGCAGTTGCTGGTGTTCACCGATCTGTTGCAGGGCGTGACCGCCGAACTGCGGCTGCATTCGGACTATGCGCGACGCTGGGGGATCGACCTGGATGACGTCGAACCGGACGATGCGTGCCTGGCCTACACCGATTTCCTGCGGGCCGTCGCCGCGCTCGAACCGCTGCCGCAGGTGATGGCGTCGATGGCCCCTTGCATGCGGCTCTACGCCTGGCTCGGCGGGCAACTGCTGCCTCGGCTGGATCCGGCTTCGCCTTACGGCGACTGGGTCCGTACCTACGCGGATCCCGGGTTTCATGCGCTGGCCGACCGCGTCGACGCGTTGCTGGAACTATGCGGCGGTGACGAGGCCGCGATGGCGCGCAACTACCGTCGGGCGATGAAGCTGGAACTCGGGTTCTTTCGTGCCTGTGGTATCGATGCTTCACGACAGAGTGCGAACGGGTAACCTGCTCTACGACCGCACACCCGGCGCGACGACCGAACGCCCGCATCGGTGCGGCGACCCCCGCCAGAATGACCTCGCCGGCATGACAGCTATGCAGGCTCTGCGGTGATAGCATCTTCGGAAAAGCAGCTTGTCGATGAACTGTGCAGGGCGGGGAACGTCAGGTGAATGCCGTACTTTCTCTGGACGTTCCGTTAAGTCGCCGCCGACCGCTGTGGCGCTATGGATTTGCAGTCGGTGCAGTGGCCGCATCGGCCCTGCTGCGCTGGTTCCTGGGCGACGCTTTTTACGACCCGCTGCCGTTCATCACGTTCTATCCGACCGTTGCACTGGTCGCGCTGCTTGCTGGCGGCGGTCCGGCCGCGCTTGCCACCGGACTTTCAGCGCTGATCGTCACCACCTGGATCGACTTCGGTCCGGGCGCATTCCCGGACGGGATCATCATCGGCCTGTTTCTCGCCACGGGCGCGCTCCTGAGCGTCATTGCCGAAATGCTCTACCGATCGCAGGCCGATGCGATCGCCCGACTCGAAGACCGCATGTCGGCAGCGACTGCCGGCGCCAGGCAATCACGTGAATCCATCGAAGCCCGCGAGGCTTTGCGTACGAGCGAAGCACGTTTCCGGATGGTGTTCGAGCATGCGCTGTCCGGCATCTACCTGGCCGATGCCCACAGCAATCGCTATGTGGACGTCAATCCTGCCGGCTGTGCGTTGTTGCGCATGACGCGCAACGAAGTCCTGGCGCGAACCTTCACGGATCTGATCGTTCCGTCGGAGCACGAACGACTGCGTCTGATCGTTCCGGTCATTGCTGGCGGCGATGTGCACCGCGGACAGTGGACGTTCGTACGTCTCGACGGCTCGACCTTCATCGGCGAGTTGGCCGGGAGCCGTCTACCGAACGGACAGTTTCTCGGGATCGTGGAAGACGTGACAGAGCGGGTGCTGGCCGAAGCCGAGAAGCGCGACGTAGCCGAATTGCAGCAGCGCACCGCCCGTCAGAAGGACGACTTCCTGGCTATCCTTGCGCACGAGCTGCGCAACCCGCTCGCGCCTATCCGATCGGCGGTCGGCGTGCTGAGTCAACGCGAGACGGATGACCCGGCCGTGACGAAGTGCCACGTCATCATCGAGCGACAGGCGACGCAGATGGCGCGCCTGCTCGACGACCTGCTAGATGTGTCGCGCCTGTCCCGAGGCCGGCTCGTGCTGCAATGCCAACCGATCGATCTGCGAACGGTCATCGAGCATGCGGTCGACACCGCCCGTCCACTGGTCGACGATCGCCGTCACGAGCTTCGCGTCGATCCGGGCGATCAGGCGGCGATGGTCGACGGAGATCCGGCGCGGCTGGTCCAGGTGATCGGCAATCTGCTCACCAACGCCGCCAAGTACACGATGCCGCACGGGACGATCAGCGTGGCGCTACGGCGAGACGGTATTCATTGGAACCTCAGTGTCTCCGACAACGGGATGGGGATCGATCCCGTCAATCATGGGCGGATCTTCGAACTCTTCGTCCAGAGCGACGGCATCGAACAGAACCGCTCGGACGGTCTGGGAATAGGACTGGCGCTGGCACGACAACTCGTCGAACTGCACCGGGGGCGAATCGTCGTCGAGAGCCCCGGGCCAGGCGGCGGCTCGGTGTTCCGTGTCTTGTTGCCGATGGCGCTCGTCGGCACGCCGATGCGCGGCGTGGC
>JBGSTN010000091.1:0-6624 GCA_041736455.1 Burkholderiaceae bacterium
GGCCATCGAGGCGAGGCGCGCCTGAATATTGCGCCGATTCAGCGTGCCGCCTTCCCGGCACGGATCGCTATCCGGCGCGGACGGTCGTCACGCGCGCAGTGTGCTGCCGTCGTCGAACTGCATCCAGACGGTATCGTCGACCAGGATCGCCGCCGCGCGCAGCCGCTTGCCGCGAAGTCCGTTCCGCACCTCGCCGATCGCCTTTCCCAGTTCCGGCGTCCGCGCAGGGTCGCCCATCGTCCGCAGCAGCGAGTGCTTGTAGAGATAGACGCCACGGTAGCCCAGCGCCGCCGGAATCATGCACCACCGTTTCAGATTGGCAACCTTGTCCTTGAGACCAGGCACGCGGTCGGTCCAGATGACGGGCGCCTCCGCACCGATCTCGCTGACGTAGCGCGGCAGATCCGACGCAAACCCGGCCTGCTCGAAGCGCGCGTTGTAGTCGCGCAATTCGGCAACGAGCTTGTTGGGATCGTTCTTGTAGATGTAGCAATGAACGGCGAGCGCCTGGATGTGGTCGAGGCCCTTGCGGCCTTTGCCGTCCGGTGCGCTGGCGAATCGGAGCAGGGAGTTCTTCTGCGATTTTCCGGCAGACTGCCCTTCCCAGCCTCCGCACATCAGCCGGGTGCGAGCCGGCAGCACTTCACCGACCGCTCGCGCCAGCGCCGCCAGTTCGCTCGCGGTGCCGGTGAAGAAACCGGGGTTGGCTTCCGATGTGGGCCAACGATCCCGAAGTGGGTCACTGCCGTTCCAGTGGAAGTTGGGTTCATTCCAGACTTCAAGAAAATCGATATGTTTCGGGTATTTATCGAGAAGCGCGCGAACGAAGCGAGCGGCTGCGGCGGGATCCTTCGGTGGCGAGCCGCCGCCCGGAAGGTAAGGGTAGCGCCAGCGTTCGCCAGGATATTTCTGGTAGAAAGCCGGGCAGCCGAACAGGACGAATATCCGCGTCTTGTCGGGGTGGGCGGCGATCCAGCGGTCCATGGCCGTCCAGTCGTAAACGCCAGCCGATGTCTCGATCAGCGCCCATTGCAATACCGGAAACGCCCGCTCGTCCATCGCATCGTGCGAGCGGACCGCGTCATAGGGATAGTCCGGGGGCGGCGTGTCGCCACCCATCCCGTGGTCCGAATGAAGCCCGACGAAGTCGAGCGGAATGTCGAGCGGTCTATCACTCGGCTCGAGCAGCCAATCCTGCGCCGCGACCGGCGTCACCGCTGGTGCCTTGCAACTGGCGGTCAGTGCGGCGCCCGCGCCGATCATCTGCAGGGCGAAGCGGCGTCGGGAAAGAACATTCAATGTCATGGCTCCGGTACCGGGATCAGGGCTGCGATGTTTGCGCTGATCCGGCGATTGTGCAAGCGTCCCTCGTCCACACTGGCTGACCATGCTTGTACGGCGCTACTGATATTCCCTCATAATTTGGTCTATTCAGCCCACTCACACCGTATTTCCGGTCGCATTGCCCTCGATGGACAAGGTGGAATCGTTTGTCCGGGTTCGGGCGTGCAATCCTACCTGTTCCAGGTCGAGATCTTCAGCCGTCTCGGTGTGAATATCGTTGACAAGACCGAACAGAATGCGCCCGACGATCGTTTACGCCATCCTTTCCGCAGCCCATCGGGCCGATACGCTCGCTCAGCTCGTCGAATCGCTGGGCGACCAGCCCGTCGTCATCCATCACGATTTTTCGCAACAACCGGACTTCGCGATCGATGCCTCGAATGCACGATTCGTCACCAATCCCGCGCAGACCGGATGGGCCGCCTGGGAAATGATCGAGAGCATCACCCGTACGATCGAATTCTGCGGTGAACACTATGACTACGACTATCTCCAATTGCTGTCGCCGGTCGATCTTCCGGTCCGCCCGCTCGCCGAATTCGAGGCCTGCGTTGCTGCGGGCGAACACGATGTCGCGGTCGACACGCTGCCGCTCGATGCCGACGAGTTCGTCTTCATGACATTTGCCTATCGCGCGCTGGCCGCTGAATCCTCTTTCGCCTATCGAGCGTTATGGAAACTGCACGAAGCCTACTTCGGCAAATCGTTCGAGACGCTGAACCGGGCAGGGCTGTCGGTCCCGGTCGACTGCCTGCGCGACGCGTCGGGTCGACAAGCACTCAGCGCTCGAATGGCCATTGCAATCACGCGGGGCTATGGTGCGCTGGTCCGACGCACAGGAAGTGTCCGCGGCATGACCCCGATGCACGTTGGGAGTGCATGGTTCGGCGCGACGCGGGCAGCCTGCGAATACTTCGTCGACCATGCGCGCAGAGCGGACGTGCAGACGCGGTTCAGCTCGATCTTCTGTCCGCCGGAAATGCTGATCGCCACGGCCTTCGCCGGGTCGCCGTTCCGGATTGCGCCGGCCAATCATGAGATTGCCGCGTTCGAAGGTGCTCGACCGGTCTGGCTGGGAATCGAGGACATTCCCGCGCTGCAGGCATCGGGCAGGTATTTCGCCCGCAAGTTCCCCGATGAACCGGACGCGGAAGTCCGGCGACAGATACTCGCGTCGATCTCCATAAGCAATGACACATCATGCGCGGCCTGAACGTGCATCCACTCGATTGACTCCGGAATGGTAATGCTATGAGCATTCAACAGTTTCTTGCCGTACTTCGAGGCCGCTGGTGGCTGCTCGTGCTGTTGTTCAGCCTGTTCGTCGGTGCGGCCATCACCTGGTCGTTGATCCGGCCCAAGATGTACACGGCTACCGCGCGACTGATGGTCGATGTGAAACTGACCGATCCTGTCGGCGGACAGCGACTGCCCTCGGAACTCATTCCGGCGTTCGTCGCCACCCAGCTCGATCTGTTGGCGAGTGAGCGCGTCGCGGTCAAGGTCGTCGATCGTCTGAAGCTGCTCGACCGTCCGGTGATCGACCCGGAACCGGAAGATGCCGCCGAAGCAAGCCGTCCCCGCCGTGAACCGCGCCTGGAGATGGCCGAGTCGATCCTCAAGCGCCTGAAGGCCAAGCCGTCGAGGGATTCGAACATCATCGAATTGTCGGTCGATGACCGCGACCCGGCCTGGGCCAGTGCGATTGCCAATGAATTCGCGCGCAGCTACATGGAGACCAGCGTCGAGATCCAGGCCGCTCCCCAGAAGGACAAGACACAGTTCTTCGGCAAGCAGGCGGAGGTTGCACGGGCAGAACTGGAAGCGGCGCAGACCAAGCTGACGAAGTTCCAGCAGGAGAAGGGCATCACGTCGGCGAACGAAGCATCCGATGTCGAGAACAGCCGTCTGCAGGACATTGCCCGTGAATTGACCACCGTGCAGGCCCTGCGGGCAGATTCCGGGTCGCGCAGCAGTGCGGCAAGCCGCGGCAACGTCGGCAATCTGCCGGAGGTACTGAACAACCCGCTTATCCAGACCCTCAAGACGAACCTGACGACGCTCGAACAGCTGATCAGTCAACGAGGATCGTCGCTCGGCGAGAATCATCCCGAGATGCAGCGCATGCGCAACGAGGCCCAGACGCTGCGCAATCGCCTGAATGCCGAGATCGGTAACGTGACCAGTGGCGTGACGCGACTGGATCAGATCAATCGCCAACGCGAAGCCCAGTTGCGCGAGGAGTACGAACGGCAGCGCAAGCGGGTACTCGACATCAAGGAAGCACGAGATCGGTTGGCTGTGCTGAGCCGTGATGTCGAAAGTGCCCAGCGTGCCTACGAAGACCTGCGTCAAAAGCAGTCGGCCGCGCGCATCGAGTCCAACGTCACGCAGAGCAGCGTGCTGCTCATTGCGGAAGCGACACCGCCGATATTGCCCTCCAGCCCCGATTTGAAACGCAACGCGCTGGTGGCGGCGGTATTGTCGACGCTGCTGGGACTCGGTTCGATCTTCCTGTTCGAGTTCCTGCAAGGGCGGGTGCGTGTCGTGGAAGATCTCGAGCGGGTCGGTCATGCACCCGTCCTCGGCACGATCAGAGCGTTGCCCATGCGCGCCATGAACGACATCAAGTCGGCCGCGCCGATGATCGAGTATCGGCCACAGAAGCCTCAGCGCTGGTCGCAGGGGGACCCGGACCTGGCACCCGGCGGATCCACCGCGCGTACCGGTCGGGGCAGTGTGTCCAAGGCTCAAGGAGGCGCCGACGACGACGGTGGCGTCGCCGTGATTACTGAAGCTGAACGTGCAACGAGAAACACGGGTGGCGGTGACGATGTTCCCGAGGGCGCCGGCCCGGGCGGGGGTGGACTGGGCGGCGGCATCGGAGGGAGCGGAATCGGTGGAAGCGGTTCTGCACCGCGTCGCGGCCATGATCTTGCGGTGCTCAGTGGCAGCCGCGATCTGACCACATTGCCCACCGGCGCCATCCTGTCGCGGTCGAGCAATGTCACCCCTGAAGTCGTCGCGGCTTTCGACTCGTCGCATCCGATGCTGGACGACATGCGCGTGCTGCGCAGTC
Source organism: Burkholderiaceae bacterium (assembly GCA_041736455.1). Classification (GTDB taxonomy): domain Bacteria; phylum Pseudomonadota; class Gammaproteobacteria; order Burkholderiales; family Burkholderiaceae_E; genus JAUIAI01. Next base: position 4,424 of record JBGSTN010000091.1, read on the forward strand.
AGATCCGCACCCGCTGGCTGAATCGTGGCTCGTCGTTTCGTGCGTTGGCCGTCGTGAGCCACGATCCAGGCGAGGGCAAGTCGTTCACCGCAGCCAATCTGGCCGTCACATTCGCACAGATCGGCAGTCGTACGCTGCTGGTCGATGCGGATCTTCGCGGCGGCCGTCTGCACACCATGTTCGGCCTGCCCAACGACCGCGGTCTGTCGACCATGCTCAGCCTGGATTCATCGCCCGCCGATTCGTTGCATGTGATCCCCGGCATGCAGGCGCTGTCGGTGGTTCCCACCGGGCCCGTCACCTACAACCCGAGCGATCTCCTCGAGCGCGACAATTTCAACTACCTGGTCGATGTCTTCCGCGAAAGCTTCGAAGTGGTGATCTTCGACACACCGCCGGTCACCGCAGGGCCGGATGCTTCGCTCGTCGTCTCCGTGGCGCGAGGTTTCATCGTCGTGGCGCGCGAGCACGTCAGCCGTACCCGTTCGGTCGAGAAACTGGTACGTACCATGGAGCCCCTGGGCGCGACGCAGATCGGATCGGTCCTGATCCGTGCCTGACATCGGACGGCCCGAGTCGCCGGTGGCGGCGGGCGAGCCGTCCGATGGGCGCCAGGGCGGCGTCGACAATCTGGGTCGACGCAGTATCAGCGCTGTGTTGTGGGGTGCGCTCGGCGCGATCGTGCGCACCGGCATGCAGATCGTTTCGCAGGTCGTCCTGGCGCGCATTCTCGGCCCCGAGCAGTATGGCCTTTTCGCGATGGGCATGGTGGTCGTGCTGTTCAGCACATTCTTTGCCGACGTTGGTCTCGCTTACGGCCTGATCCAGCGCAAGGTGGTGTCGGATCGCGACATCCGCTTCGTGTTCACGTGGCAGATGCTGCTAGGCGGCGCGGTCACCCTCGCGTTGATCACCGGTTCGGAATGGGCCGGACGCTTCTACGACGATGCGCGTCTTGCCGATGTCGTCTTCTGGCTGTCGTGGACCTGCCTGATCAATTCGCTGGGGGCGAGCGCTCAGTGCCTGTTGCGGCGCGATCTCGACTTCAAGACGGTCAACGTCGCAGCCATGCTCAGCTACGCCGTTGGCTTTCTCGGCTTCGGCATTCCGATGGCGCTGATGGGCTATGCGGTGCAGTCTCTGGTCGTGGCCAGCCTCGTGCAGTCGATTCTCGCGGCGACGATCTGCTTCGTGAAAGCGCGCCACCCGATCACGCCCTTGCTCTGGCATCGCGACGCTTTCGAGATCATCCGCTTCGGTGCGACGGCGTTCGCGACGAATCTGATCAACTGGGTGATGAGCAGCCTCGATCGGCTCGTCGTCGGGCGCACGATGTCGATGACGGCCGCCGGCCTGTACGCGACAGTGAGCAACTTCATCACTTCGCCTTCCGTGCAGTTGCTGGCACTGCTGCAATCCGTTCTCTATTCGGCCAGTTCTCGCGTCCAGGACAGTCCCGAACAGTTGCGGCGCGGCTTTCGCACGATGTTCGGCGTCGTCGCGTTGTTCGTGGGCCCGGTCTTCATATCGATCGCCGCCGTGGCGCCGACCGTCATGCAAGCCGTCTACGGTGCGAAATGGACGGGGGGCGAGGTCGTGCTGGCCCCTCTGGCGGCAGCGATTCCGGGCTATCTCCTGATGGGCATGGCCGTCCCGGCACTCTGGGCGTCGGGCAATGTGACGAAGGAGTTCCTGCTGCAGATTCCCATCGCAATCGTCTGGGTCGTCGCACTGCTGCTGATTTCGCAGACGGGCTCGCTTTCCGCGCTGGGCTGGTCCGTCTGTGCACTGTACTACCTGCGGGCCGCCGTGATCGTCGCCGCGACCTTGAAGGCGCTGGACGTCCGGGCGAGCGAGATTCCACGGCTGCTCGAGGCTGGTGTGATCGCCACCGCACTGGTGGCAACGGTCGCCTGGCTGAGCGAACATTTCCTGCTTTCCGTGTTGCCCGCCGCGCCGCTGCGGCTGGTCGCCATTGCCGCCATTTGCGCGATCGCGTTGCCGATAGCGGTCCGACTGGTCAGCCGTCTGGTCCGACCCGAAGTGGTCGACGTGATCACGCGCCTGAGCGAACGTGTGCCGGGAAACATCGGTGCTCGCCTGGTGAGCCTGATGTTCGGTCGGAACGCACCGCAGCCGGCCTGAACCGCTTCTCGCCGACGTTCGAGCGCTGGACGGTCTGCCCGCTGGTTCCGCTCGAC
>JBGSTN010000109.1:0-6028 GCA_041736455.1 Burkholderiaceae bacterium
ATGCCGAGCTCGACGGCACGGCAGTCGGTGCGACAGTGGTCGACTTCTGGGTCGTCTGGCGCGATCCAGTGACCGACGATGTCGTCAACATCGGTCAAGTCTGTCCCGACCCGGAGATCGGCAACGATCTCGCCGGCCTTCAGTGCATGCACTTCCGGTTCACGCTATGAACGACCTCATCAGGCACGCCGGGCTTGCTGAACGCGCGAACCGCCAGGCGGGTCGTTCGATCGTCGAGCTGATGATCGCCACGACGCTCGGTCTGGTCGTGCTGGGCGCTGTCCTGTCGACGGTCATCTCGAGCAGTGCCAGTACACGCACACAGGATGGCGTGGCGACACTTACCGAAGACGCACAGATCGCGCTCAACCTGGTGACGGGGCACCTGCGCATGGCCGGCTTCAGCGCGCCGCGGCTCAATTCGCTGCCGGGAGCACGATCGGCCAATTACGACGGTGCCGCGATCAGGGGCTGCAGCAACGAATTCAACGACGTGACCGAGCCGGATCTGACGAATGTCACCTGCGCGGCGGGCAATGGCCCCAACGCATTCTCGGTTGCGTACGAGGCCGACAACTTCAATACCCTGGCTGTCGGTGCAGCGAATACGCCGACCGACTGCCTCGGTCGCCCGTTGCCTGCCCAGGCTTCGCCACTGGGCGGCAATTTCTTCGTTGCCGAGAACCGTTTCTTCATACGACCCAACGCGATGACCGGCGAACCGGAACTGGCCTGTGCCGGCAACGGCGGTGCCGGCTTCGTAGCGCCGCAGGCCCTCATCACGCATGTCGAGGATATGCAGGTGACCTATGGCGTGAGCGAGGCGGCCATCGGACCCTGGGGTGAAGACGTCTTCGAAGGGCGCGTCGCGCGCTACATGGACGCCACGGCACTGGATACGACGTTTGCCGCCGAGGGGGTGATGAATCGCTGGTTGCGCGTGAGCAGTGCCCGGGTATGCCTGTTGATGCGCACCGACGATGGCCTGACGGACGTGCCGACACCGTATATCGATTGCGACGGCGCTCTGGTGAACCCTCCCGATCGCCGGCTGCGCGTGGCCGTGTCGAGCACCGTCAGTCTTCGCAATGCCACCGCATTGCCGCTGTGAGCACGAACGCCATGAACCCGGATCATCCACCTTCCAATCGCCGCAGGCAGCAAGGTGTCGTGCTGGCGGTCTCGCTGATCCTGCTTGCCGTGATCGGAATCGGTTCGGTCGCGGCGCTGCGCAGCGGCGTGTTCAGCAACCTCGTTGCGCACAATCTGCGCTCGAATCAGCTCGCCGTACAGGCAGCCGAAATGGCGCTGCGATTCTGCGAACGACAGGCGATGGCCGATCCTCCGGCGATTCCGGTGCAGCCGCTGCCGGCCGTCAACACCGCACGTCCGGTGCTCTGGAATGATCTGGACCAGTGGGAGGGCGCAGCGACGATCGCGACTTCGATCGCCGCGGAGATCCTGGATTCACCCAAGTCCGATGCCCGGTATCTCGTTGCTCCGCAGTGCCTCGTCGAGGCGATGGAATTGCGCCGCTCACGCGGCGCGTTCGACGAGACCGCCTTCCTGATCACCGCGCGCGGTTTTTCACCGGACTACTCGGTGGACGCCGACGGTGTCGTCAACGGATCGGAAGTCTGGCTTCAGTCCGTAATCCGCTTCACTCGGTAGACGCAATGATCTCGATGCCCATGCCCGATTCCCCATCCATGTTGGTCGAATGCAGCGTTCCGGTCCCGCCTCCCTGTCGCCGGGCCGGCCTCGCCAAGGCGTGCCTGGCAGGCCTGTTGCTGATACTCATGGAAGTGGCCGCGGCCGCCCCCTCGCAGTTGCCGCTGTTGTCGCGCGACGGTCTCGAAGGAAGCCCGAACGTGATGTTCACGCTGGATGATTCGGGTTCGATGGACTGGTCGTACATGCCGGACGACCTCGACCATACTGGCTCGATCTTGTTCGGCATGGGGGCCTTCTCGACTGGCGTCGATCCGGCCGAGAATACGCGCACGCCGTATCCGCGCTACCAGTTCGTCGCCACCGACGACGGCGATCTCTTCACGGCGCGGTTCCGCTCGAGCGCGGTCAACCGGATCTACTACGACCCGGCCGTCCGGTTCATGCCCTGGTCGAAGGCCGACGGCACGACGATGACCGATTCATCGCCCGCCGCCGCGAGAATCGATCCGATGAATGCCGCGCTGGGATCTGCCGACCTGACGGCCACCGCGACGGTCAACAACGTGTGGTGTCTGTCGTCGGGCTGCGCGCTCGGCACGCGGGACTATTACCCGGCGACGTATTTCGAGATGACCGGCAGCGATCCGATGGATGTCGCCAGCTTCACGCGGGTCAGGATCGCGGTCGACGCCACCAGCTACGACCGTCCGATGACACGGACCGATTGCCCGGTCGCCGGCGCAGGACTGGAATACCGGATCTGTACGCGTGCGCAGGAACTGCAGAACTTCGCCAACTGGTTCACCTACTACAGAACCCGGATGTATCTGGTCATCGCATCGGCCAGCCAGGCCTTCTCGACCCAGGATGGCGGCATGCGCCTCGGTTACGGCCGCATCAACAAGGGCTCCTCGGTCGTGGACGGCACATCGACCAACACGATCGAACGCGGCGTGCGCGAGTTCACCGGCGCCGATCGCACGGCGCTGTTCAGTTGGTTGCACGGACGAACCGGTGTCGGTGGGACGCCGCTGCGTCGAGCCATGGGCGACGTCGGCGAATACTTCCGCCGCAGCAACAACTTCGGTCCATGGGCCGAACTGCCCGGCAGCGGGACGACCACCAAGCATCTCGAATGTCGCAAGTCCTACAACATCCTGATGACCGACGGCTATTGGAACGGCGAAGAGGCGGGCAATGCGGCCGCACGCGACAACATCGACAACACGGCCGGACCGATCACGCCGATCACCGGACCGGACGGACAGTCGTGGCGCTATGAGCCGGAAGCGCCCTACATGGACAGCGCCTCGAACACCCTTGCCGATGTGGCGATGTACTACTGGAATCGAGATCTGCGTCCCGATCTGCCGAACCGCGTCAGACCGGATCCCGACAACCCCGCGTTCTGGCAGCAGCTGGTCCAGTTCACGGTGGGTCTCGGCGTCGGCGGAACGCTGGATCCGACGACGGACCTGCCGGCACTGACTACCGGGTCCCTGGCCTGGCCGACACCGTCCGAGAACGATGCGACGACCATCGATGATCTCTGGCATGCTGCCGTCAACTCCCGCGGACGCTTCCTCAGTGCGGGCAATCCTGAAGAGTTCGAGCTGGCACTGACGGACATCCTGCAGCGGATCGCCGAGCGCGAGTCGGCCGAGGGCGGCGCCGCCGTCAGCGCCACTACGCTCGATACGCCTTCGGTGAAGTTCACCCCCACGTACCGGACCGGACGTTGGTCGGGCGATGTGGTCGCGCGCAACCTCGACACGTCGGGCGTGGACACCGGCATCGCCTGGAAAGCGTCCGAGAAGCTTCCGGCACCGGCCTCGAGAAAGATATTCATGGGTGTGGGCGGGACCGCAACGCCGGTCGCCTTCAACTGGGCGACGATGACCGGGACGCAGCGTCTTTGGCTGGGCATGGGTGGCAGTTCACAGCTCGTCGCCTATCTTCGCGGCGACCGAGCGAAAGAGGGCTCCGGCTACCGCAAGCGCGATTCGTTGTCCCTGCTCGGCGACATGGTCAATTCCACGCCGGTCCTGATCGGCGGGCTTCTCGACGAACAGTACAACTTCCTGCCCTCGTCGGCACCGGGTGCGGCGACCTACCGGGATTTCGTCGCAGCCAAGAAAGCGCGCAGTCGTGTGATGATGATCGGCGCGAACGACGGCATGGTGCACGCATTCCGCGAGACCGATGGCGTCGAATCGTTCGCCTTCGTGCCTCGTGCGCTCGTCGGCAGTCTGCGCAAGCTTGCCGCGCCCAACTACAAGCATCAGTTCTTCGTCGATGGGCCGCTCGAAGAAGCGGACGCGTGGTTCAACGACCAGTGGAACAACATCGTGATCGGGTCGTTGGGGGCGGGCGGCAAATCGCTGTTCGCGATCAACGTCACCGACACGGCCGCGCTCGGTGCTGCGTCTGTGATGTGGGAAACCACGGTCGGCGCGACCGGGGCGCCGATGCACGGACTCGGATACGTTTTTTCACCAGTTCAGGTCGGTCGACTGAAAGACGGGCGCTGGGCCGCCTTCGTCGGATCGGGATTCGAAAGCGCGACCGGCACGGCCGATATGCTGATTCTCGATGTCGCGACTGGCGCGCTGATCAAACGCCTGACGACGAGCGGGGGAACCAGCAACGGATTGGGCGGCGTCCGATTGGTCAAGGACTTCGAGAATACGGTGGTGGCCGCTTATGCCGGCGATCTGAAAGGCAACCTGTGGCGCTTCGATCTGTCCGGCGTCACGCCGGCCGAATGGGTCGTGGGGTTCGGCAACAAGCCGCTGTTCGTGGCGAAGGACGGTGGTGGCGTTCGTCAGCCGATCCAGGCGCAACCCGAATTCGTCGATCACCCGGAAGGCGGTCAGCTCGTGATCTTCGGCACCGGCAAGCTGATCGAGGACAGCGATCTGGCATCGTCCGCAAGCCAGTCGCTCTACGGCGTGTGGGACCGGACACCAGGCCGTGTCGCATCGGCCGACGGGCAACAGTTCGGTGCAACGGACTCGCTGGTCGTGCAGACCTTCGGATCGTCTTCGACCGCCGGTGGTGTCGAATTCGTGAATTCGAGCGCGACCGCTGTCGACTACTCGACCAGGCGCGGATGGCGATTGAATCTCACGTTGGCGACAGGTCTGCGTGCGGTCGACTCGCCGAGACTCGTTCGCGGCTATGCTCTGTTCGGCGTCGTGGCACCGAATGGGTCGGAACTGGCCTGCGAAGTGAGCAGCGCAACCGGCTACAACATTCTCGTCAATGCGCTGAACGGAGCGTCGCCGACACACCCCGTATTCGATACGAACGACGACGGCAAGATCGACGCGGACGACAGCAAGGCGTCGACCTTTGCCACGGTTGCCGACGGCAATGACACCGTCCAGCTGGGCAAGAACGGTGTCATGGTCATGCAGCGCGCACTTGGCCAGACCGAAGGAAGGTTGGCCGGGCGGTCACTGCAGCGTTCATGGCGCCAGTTGCTGAACTACCCAAGATGACTCGAGAGATGTCGATGAGCACCAACTGTCCGATTCCTGTCGCGAGCGGCCCCGTCGCGTTTTCCCGCCTCGAAGCGGCCCGGCGCCAGCACGGTTTCACACTGCTGGAATTGCTGATCACGGTCACCGTGGTCGCCATTCTGACAGCCGTGGCGCTGCCTTCGTACGGAACCTATGTGCTGCGCACCGCGCGTGCCGAAGCCCGTGCGAACATGCTGGAAGCCAGCCAGTTCATGGAACGCTTCTACGCCGTCAACAATCGATATGACCAGACCCTCGCGGGAACGGCGGTCACCCTGCCGCTTTCATTGTCCGTTTCGCCGCGTTCGGGCACCGCCCGTTACAACATTTCGCTGACGGCTGCGCTCACGCGCGGCACCTATGTTCTGCAGGCGGTGCCTGCGGGCGCCAGTGCGACGGATGAATGCGGCACCCTGACGATCAGTTCGACCGGTGTGCGAACGGCGAGCCTCAAGAGTACCTCGGACGGTGTCGCGGATTGTTGGCGATGACGAGGGTCTAGCCGGGTCCGAGCACTTTCTGCAGCCACGACGAGATGGCTGCTACTTCGGGCATGCACAACTCGTGCGCTATCGGGTATTCACGCCAGTCGACCGGCTGACCGAGGCTGTTGAGCACATCACGCGATGCCACGCCTCTCTCGTGGCTGACGATCTCGTCCCGGGTGCCATGGATCATCAGGAGCGCCACGCCGTGGTTGGCGTCGGAACGTTCTGCGCCCAGCCGGTCGCGCAACGGGAGATAGGTCGACAAGGCGAGGATGCCAGCCAACCTGTTCGCGTGGCGCAGACCGGAATGCAGCGCGATCGCACCGCCCTGCGAGAAGCCCG
>JBGSTN010000113.1:0-1898 GCA_041736455.1 Burkholderiaceae bacterium
TGCCCGGGTCGCCGGCCTGTGGCGATCGATCACTCGGTGCGTCGTATCGGATCCTGCGGATCCGCGGTCTCGGCGATGAAGGCGGCACAGATGTCGAGCAACCGGTCCGGGCACTCCAGATGTGGGCTGTGTCTGCATTCCGGGATGACGACTGACCGCACACCGGGGGCGCACCGAACCAACCGGCCGATCTGCTCGAGCGTTCCGTACTGATCGCGATCACCCTGCACCGCCAGCACCGGGCAGCGGATTCGGGCGGATTCCTGTTCGATATTCCAGCTCGAGAACGCATGACTCGACCAGGCGCGCGTCCAGCGCTCGAACAATCGGCGAGCATCGCGGTGAACCTGCGACAACGTGTCCAACCGTGATGGGTCTGACGTCACGCGGCTGGCGAGTGTCGCAATGGCACGCGTGGTGATCTCTTCGACGAAGAGATGCGGCGCGATCGCGATGATGGCGCGCGACCGGCTGGTGCCCAGGGCGCCGAAAAGCAGGGCGATCGACGCACCATCGCTGTGGCCGACGAGAATCGGTTCCTCGATCCCGAAATGCTCGAGCAATGCGGGCAGTTCCACAGTCGCCGCGGCATGCATGAAATCCGGCATGAAATCGTGTTCGAGTGACGTCGATGCGCCGTAGCCACGGCGTGAATAGACGAGTCCGTTCGATCCGGTGCGTTCGCACAGTGCATCCGGGAAATCACGCCAGGTGGCTGCGCTCCCGAGACCTTCATGCAGGAAGACGAGGCATGGCGCGGCTGGATCGACGACACCGATCGTTCGCGTTTCCAGGTACGTGTCGAGGATCGGGGTCAGGGTGGCAGGCAAGGCAGGCGGTCTGGCAGATTGGGTAGAGCAGGCAGGGTCGGCAAGGGCAGGCAAGGGCCGCCTCGATGAAACGGCAGAAGCGCACGCTATAGTTCCATGGCCAGTGCGAGGCTGGCAATTCGGATCCGAATGACCCTCGTGACGACAGGTGACAGGCGATGAAGAAGGATGTACGTTTTCCGAATCTTTTCGTGCTCGATCATCCGCTGATCCAGCACAAGCTGTCGCGGATGCGCGATCGAACCACCTCGACGCGCACGTTTCGTGATCTGCTGCGAGAGGTCACCCTGTTGATGGGCTACGAGATCACACGCGACCTGCCGATGACGACCGAGACGATCGAGACCCCGGTCGCTGCGATGCAGGCCCCTGTGATCGCCGGCAAGAAGATCGCCGTGGTTCCGGTGTTGCGCGCAGGCCTCGGCATGGCCGACGGTCTGATGGAACTCATTCCGTCAGCGCGCCAAGGGCACGTCGGGCTTTACCGTGGGGACGACAATCGTCCCGTCGAATACTACATTCGGCTCCCGGAGATCGCGGGCCGTACCTTCATCGTCTGCGATCCGATGCTCGCCACCGGCCATTCCGGGGCCCATGCGGTGCAGGTCCTGATCGATCGCGGCGTCGCGGCCGAGAATATCCGTTTCCTTGCGTTGGTGGCCGCGCCCGAAGGGGTTACCGTTTTCCAGGAGGCCCATCCCACGGTGCCCGTCTATGTCGCTGCGCTCGATTCGCACCTGAACGAGCATGCGTATATCGTGCCGGGGCTCGGCGACGCCGGCGACCGGATCTTCGGGACCAAGCACTGAGAAAGCGGGTTGCCGCGTCGCCACGTGCGCCGCTCACCGACGGGAAACATCAGGCGACAGACATCGCGTCACTGGCAAGAAAAAGCCCGCAACGTTCTGGTTGCGGGCTGAATCCACTCAATGGGGAGTGGAGGAGACAACTGGACGGCAGGTGTCGAGGCCTGTCGTAAAATTCGGGACGCGCCGGCCGTTTGCCGGTCTACTCGTACAGTTCGCGCTCGCTGCGATCCCGCGCCGCACGGATTTCGGCGGCGAGCCG
>JBGSTN010000132.1:0-3634 GCA_041736455.1 Burkholderiaceae bacterium
ACGCCTGGTCGCGTTGGAAGCGGGCGATCGCGACGCGCAGCACCGAAGCGAGTCGCGGGCCTTGCAGACCGGCGACCACATAGGCGCTCACACCGGCAGCCATCGCCTGGCGCAGCGGATCGTCCGCCTCGTCTTCCGCGAAGACGACCACCGGGCGTGGATACCGTATCGACAGCGTCGCGAGATGTTCCAGCGTGTCGCGCGACGGCGACTCGCTGTCGACGATCACCACGTCGGGGCGCAACTGCTCCACGGCCTGGTGGATGTCGGTGGCGGCGTCGAAGACGCCCACCACCTCGAAACCACGCGCGACGAGTTCGGACTCGATCAGCGCGACGCGATGGGCTCCGTCGTCGATCAACAGCACCCGGATGGGGGGTGCCCCGGGACCGGAGGGAAGGTTTGTCATGCGCCCGGATCATGCAATGCCCATGCCAGAGGATCGCGACGGCGCCACGACGACGGGATCCGGGCCTGCGGCGATCATGAGCGTGCGTCGAAGACGAAGTCGAGACTCGGACCTCCGCGGCGCCCGTGCGCGCGTGCACAGGTTCATTGCCGCCAGGCCGTATCGCTGGATGAACCGGTGCGTCTGCCGTCGCCACTCATCCGGACTACCGGCTTGCTGCGACCCGCCGCGAGCGCGGGGCAACCACGTCAACCGGGTAAATCATCATGCACCGATCCTCCTTCTCGCCTCGCGCCGGGCTCGCCACGGCTTTCTGTTGCTTCCTCCATGCCGCCCACGTCGTCGCCCAGCCGATTCCCGGCCCTTCGATCGAGGAACTGTGGCTCGTCGATGCCGCGACCAATGTGCGCGTGGCGCGCCTGAACGACTACGACGCGTTGCCGCTGGCCTTCCTGCCCGCGACGCTCAATATCGAGGCGGTCGCGAACGAAACGACAGAAAGCGTGCGATTTGCGATCGATGACGTACCGGGCTCGACCGAGAACGCCGAGCCTTACGCGCTGGGCGGCGATGCAACGGGCGACTTCAATCCCGTGCCGGCACTGCGCCAGTCGGGGTGGATCAAGATCACGGCGACACCCTACTCGGCCGACAACGGCATGGGCGCGGCGGGCGCACCGTTCAAGCGCACCCTCTATCGCCAGAATACCGATTTCATCGTCGACTCCGTCGCAGATCGCAGCGACGATCAGCCAGGAGACGGGATCTGCCGAACGTCGGTCCTGTTCCAGGTCGCCCGGCAAACATCGCCGGCGCCGTTGCAACGTGCGAAAGCGGCCACACCCGTGCGGGGGTCAGGTCTTGCACAGCCCTCGCCCGCCGCGCAGCATCCGATCAGCGTGCAACGGGTGTGCACGCTGCGCGCCGCGATCGAGGAAGCCAATGCGATGCCGGGCCGCCAGACGATCGCCCTCGACGGTCGCAACGGCAAGGTCTATCGGCTGACCAAGGGTGAACTGCGGGTCACCGACAGGTTGGCGATTTATGGCCATGACACCCCGACCATCGATGCGGAACGACATTGGCGGGTGATGTCGGTGAATGGAGCGCCCGGACAAGACCCGCTGGTCGACCTGCTCGATCTGGATCTGGCCAACGGTTACCCCCAGGAATTCGGCGAACGCGGCGGTGTACTCTGGATCTCGCAGGCGACCGTCCAGATCGTGGGCGGGGTCATCCGCGGCGGCGAGGCAAACTTCGGTGGCGGAATCTACATGCAGGACCAAGGGCACGCATCGCTGACCGGCGTGACGGTCCGGGACAACAAGGCCGGCAATCCGGAATCGTTCGGCGGCGGTGGTCAGACGCAGCGCGGCGGCGGCATTTTCAACCTTGAAGGCAACCTGACGGTTCGACAGAGCGCGATCGTCGACAACATCGCGGTGCGTGGCGGCGGGATCTCCAACTACGGCGGCCTGGTCCGAATCGAGAACTCGTCGATCCTCGACAACGAGGCGGTGTCATTGGGAGGCGGACTCGAGAACAGGCACAACAATGACAAGAAAGGCCGCATGCACATCGCCTTCTCGACGGTGACCGGCAATCGCGCGGCGACCTCGATGGCCGACCCACCGGCGCAGAGGATCGGTGGCGGGATCTTCAATACCGGTTGGGCCTACGTGGCGAGTTCGGTCATTGCCGGTAACACCGAAGCGTTCGCGACCGGCAATGCGTTGTCGAGCCCGGACTGCTACAGCCCCACCCAATACGACTTCAAGAGCTATCGCAACGTGGCGGTCGGCGTCATCAACGGCAACTGCCTTCTCGGCGACTATTCTTCAGGCAACCTGTTCGGCATCCAGTCCGGGACCGCGCTGAGCCCGCTCGATGCGAAACTCGGTGCACGATCGAATTCGCCGATTGCGCATCGAACCCCGCTGTCGAACAGCCCGCTGCTCGATGCCGGTGGCGGCGCGGGTGCGATCTATCCGTGTCCGTCGACCGACGCACTGGACAGACCGCGACCGGTGGGCAATGCGTGCGACATCGGCGCCATCGAACGGCAGTGACGAGGCTGCCGAGAGTCCCTCGACAAGCCTTCGGTCAGCCATTCACAGGCCCTGTACCGGCGATGCCGTCGATGCCGTCGACGCCCGACGTCGCCGATGTCCCCCCTGTGTCTGCGGCCTCTCGTCGGAACGCGGGCACCCGAACGCTTAACATCGGCGGGCACGAGCGACTGAACCGCTCGCCGTGCCCAGCGCACCACGAGCACGCCGATTGGAGAGAGCATCGTGAATTCGACGTCGACCTACCGGGCTACCCACGGCGATGGCTACGAATCGACCATGGGACGTTGGAGCCGTGAACTAGCCCAGCATTTCGTCAGATTCACCGGTCTGTCCGAAGGTGAACTCGTTCTGGATGTCGGTTGCGGCACCGGCAATCTGGCTGCAGCGGTAGCGGGCCGGGTTCGTTCGATCGAGGTTCACGGCGTCGATATCGCCCCCGCCTATATCGAACATGCGAAGGCGCACAACCCGGATCCGCGGCTCTCTTTCCACGTCGGCGACGCCTGTGCGTTGAACTTCTCTTCCGGAACGTACGATCGCGTCCTGTCGTTGCTTGCACTGCATTTCGTCCCGCGCTGGCGCGACGCGATCAGCGAGATGAGGCGAGTGGCACGATCGGGCGCGACCGTCGCAGCCAGCGTCTGGGATGTCCGCGGCGGTTTCGTCGCCAATCGCCTGTTCTTCGATACTGCGGCGGCGCTCGATCCGACCGCCGGGGAACGCAGGGCCAGGAACTACACCAGGCCACTGACCAGGCCAGGCGAACTGGCGCAGGCCTGGCACGACGCCGGTTTTCTGGACATTTCCGAAACCTCGTTGAACATGCGCATGATCTACAGCAGCTTTGCAGACTATTGGGCACCGTACCTGGGCCAGGAGGGGCCAGGGGCGGAATACGTGGGCACGCTCGAACCCGATGCCCGCTCACGCCTCGAAACTGCCGTACGGGCCGCTTATCTGGATGGCGAGCCCGATGGACCGAGGTCTTACGCCGCGCTCGCCTGGGCGGTCAAAGGGGTCGTGCCATGACGGGAGTCGCCATGAATCGCAGACATCATCTGAAGACCATCGCGGTGGGTACGCTTGCCGCAGCGGGATTGCCGGTGCCCGCCCATCCGGCGGACGCGAAGGCGGCCGGACCCACGCCGATCCA
>JBGSTN010000133.1:0-6602 GCA_041736455.1 Burkholderiaceae bacterium
TCGACTTCGAACGTCTGGCTGTGCGCCGCGCCGTGGGTGGCGACGACCGTATAGACCGGCAGCGGCAGGCGACGACGCTGCAACTCTTCCTGCAATAGCGTCTTGGCGTCCTTGCCCAGCGTTCGCGGATTCGCGTCGGCGAGTTCGGCCTCGTAGAGACGGCCGAGCATCGCCTTCGTCGTCTCGAAACCGGCATCGAGATAGACGGCGCCGATCAACGCCTCGAGCGCGTCGGCCAGGATCGATGGCCGGCGGAATCCGCCGCTGCGCGATTCGCCGTCCCCCAGCCGCAGGAACTCACCCAGCGCGAGACGCTGCGCGACCCGATAGAGCGCCTGCTGCTTGACGAGATAGGCACGCAGTCGCGACAGGTCGCCCTCGTCTTCGTTCGGGAAGCGTTCGAACAACAGGGCGGCGATCGCGCAGTTGAGCACCGAATCGCCCAGGAATTCGAGACGCTCGTTGTTCGGCTGCCCGAAGCTGCGATGCGTCAGCGCCTGCGCGGGCAGATCGGGCGAACCGAATCGGTGCCCGATTCGCTTCTGCAGGGCGTCAACATCCATGCAATCTCACTTCTCGGGTTGGCCCCGACGATATTCGATCACCAGGCTGACGGGCCCGGCGAGTGGCACGCGCTTCTCGTAGTCGAACGCCACCTTCTGCACGCCATTCTGTTCGGTGATGCTGAGGTCCTTGCCGGAAATCGTCGTGATGCTGTCGATGGCCGCCGCACGATCGAAAGAACGGCGGATGGCGCCTGCATCGCCACCTTCCGCTTCCGCTCGCTCGACGGCTTTCACGATCGCCATGTATTCGATGTAGGTGGGGGCCGAACGAAGGGCCGCGCCACCGACGACGAAAAGTAGCGCGCCGATGAACAGCACGAGCAACAGTGAAATGCCGCCCTGATGACGGCGCGGACTGCCGCGTCGCAGACGCGCCGATCGCGAAGAGAATTTGGTGGTCTGGTTCATTGAGTGATGTCCGTGCTCGCACGGGTCGCAGATGGGAGAGAGTCAGACCCGGCAGCTAGCCGGGATGGTCAGTGAAACGATCCAACGCGTGAAATATCGCCAAAGTTCATCCAGATGAAGAACGCCCGACCGACGATGTTGGCCTCCGGGACGAATCCCCAGAACCGGCTGTCCAGACTGTTTTCCCGATTATCACCCATCATGAAATAGTGTCCGTCGGGCACCTTGCAGACGACGCCGGCAGACGAATAGCGGCAGTTCTCCAGGTTGGGAAACGATTCAACGGGCCTAATATCGGACGGTTTTCCCAATTCTGTCAATATGTTATGCGGCTTTTCTCCCAACGTTTCGAGGTAGCGCGGGATCTCGAACAGGCGTTCGCCGTCGATGAACGAGCCATCGGGCACGAGCGGCACGGGCTCGCCGTTGATCGTCAGGCGCTTGTTCAGGTAGGAAACCGTGTCACCGGGCAGACCCACGACCCGCTTGATGTAGTCGATCGACTCGTCGCGCGGGTAGCGGAACACCATGACGTCGCCCCGTTTGGGCTCGCCGACTGGAAGGATCTTCCAATGCACCAGCGGCAGCCGCAGCCCGTAGGTGAACTTGTTGACGAGGATCAGGTCGCCGACGACCAGCGTCGGAATCATCGAGCCGGACGGAATCTTGAAGGGCTCGACGACGAACGAACGCAGCGCGAACACGACGAAGATGACCGGAAACAGACCGGCCGTGTATTCGACCCAGAGCGGCTGGCGCATCCGGCTCGCATGCAGCGCATGTCGCTGTGCCTGCACCGCCGATTCGCCGTGACTGGCACGCAAGGCCGGCGCAACCGCCGAATCGAAGTGTGCGAGATCGATCTCGGCCTGTCGCGCGCGCGCGGGCTTGAGACTCATCCTCTCGACGAGCCATCCGATGAATGTGACCAGCAACAGCAGAAAAAGAATGAGTGCGAAGTTCATCAGCTCCCCACCTGTAGGACAGCCAGGAACGCTTCCTGTGGGATTTCGACGGTGCCGACCTGTTTCATGCGTTTTTTCCCTGCCTTCTGTTTCTCGAGCAGCTTTTTCTTTCGAGTGATGTCCCCGCCGTAACACTTGGCCAGGACGTTCTTGCGCATCGCCTTCACATTCTCGCGGGCAATGATCGTCGATCCGATCGCTGCCTGGATGGCGACGTCGTACATCTGACGCGGAATCAGTTCGCGCATCTTGGCCGCGACCTCGCGGCCGCGGCTCTGCGCCACCGACCGATGCACGATCAACGACAGCGCGTCGACGCGATCGCCGTTGACGAGGATATCGAGCTTGATCACGTCGGCCGCCTGATAGTCCTTGAACTCGTAGTCCATCGATGCGTAGCCGCGCGTCGCCGACTTCAGGCGGTCGAAGAAGTCGAGCACGATCTCGTTCATCGGCAGATCGTAGGTCAGATGGACCTGGCGTCCGTGATAAGCGAGGTTGCGCTGGACACCACGCTTGCCATTGCAGAGGGTCATCACTGCGCCGACGTATTCCTGGGGAACGAAGACCGTCACGGTGACCATCGGTTCGCGGACTTCGGCAACGCGTGCCATGTCGGGCAGTTTCGACGGGTTCTCGACCTGGATCACCGTGCCGTCGCGCAGCAGCACTTCATAGACGACAGTCGGCGCCGTCGTGATGAGATCCATGTCGAACTCGCGCTCGAGGCGCTCCTGCACGATATCCATGTGCAGCAGGCCGAGAAAGCCGCAGCGAAAGCCGAATCCCAGCGCCTGAGACACCTCGGGTTCGTAGTGCAGCGACGCGTCGTTGAGCTTGAGCTTCTCGAGGGCATCGCGCATCGCCTCGTACTGGTTCGACTCCACCGGATAGAGCCCGGCGAACACCGCGGGCTTGACTTCGCGAAAGCCGGGCAGCGCCGATTGCGCCGGGCGGGCATGGTGGGTGACCGTGTCGCCGACCTTTGCCGCGCTCAGTTCCTTGATGCCGGCGATGATGAAGCCGACTTCGCCGGCCGACAGTTGCGGGCGCGACTCCGACTTCGGAGAAAAGATGCCGACCTGCTCGGCGATGTACTGGCCAGGCGAGGCCATCAGCCTGACCTTCTCGCGCGCCTTCAACGTGCCGTTGAAGACCCGCACGAGCATCACGACACCGACGTAGTTGTCGAACCAGGAGTCGATGATCAGCGCCTGCAGCGGTGCGTCCGGATCGCCTTTGGGCGGCGGCACACGCTTGATGACGAGTTCGAGTATTTCAGGAATGCCCTGGCCGGTTTTCGCACTGGCGCGTATCGCGCCGGTCGCGTCGATGCCGATCACGTCCTCGATCTCGCTCGCCGCAGCCTCCGGATCGGCCGAGGCGAGGTCCATCTTGTTGAGGACGGGCAGCACCTCGACACCGAGGTCGATCGCCGTGTAGCAATTGGCGACCGTCTGCGCTTCGACGCCCTGCGATGCGTCGACCACCAGCAATGCGCCCTCGCAGGCCGACAGGGAGCGGCTGACTTCGTAGGAGAAGTCGACGTGACCCGGCGTGTCGATGAGATTCAGCACGTAGGTCTGCCCGTCGTCAGCCTTGTAGGCGAGCGTCGCGGTCTGGGCCTTGATGGTGATGCCGCGCTCTCGTTCGAGATCCATCGAGTCGAGCACCTGCTCGCTCATTTCGCGATCGGTCAGGCCCCCACAGCGCTGGATCAGGCGATCGGCCAAGGTGGATTTGCCATGATCGATGTGAGCGATGATCGAAAAGTTGCGGATATGCTGCATGAACTGCATCGGCGGTGTGGTGGCCGGAAGTGGATCGACCGGTGGGATCGACGGGGCGCCGAATCGGCCGGAGGGGAATCAACCGGAGTGACAGCGACCGGGCACAATTGAAAAGCGCGCCGATACCCGACGCGCATGGTGATTCTACCAGCCGGCTAGCTCCCGCTGCGCACATCGTCGACGCGCGACACCCGGCTTGCGGGTTCCCAGGCCCTTCGGGCCCGGGTTGGCAGCCCTCAACGTGGCTTCAGCGGGACGTATTGCGCCGAATCGCCCCGTTGCACCAGCAGGACGGCGGTCTTGTTCTTCTCGAGTTTGGCTACCAGGGCGTTGAACTTGGGAACCGAGTCGGCCTCGACGTTGTTGATCGTCAGGACGACGTCTCCCGGGCGCATGCCCGCCGCCTCGGCCGGTCCCTCCACTGCCTGGACCAGCACACCGCCGGGAATGCGCATTTCGCGGGCCCTGGCACTCGGCAGGCTGACCACGCCCAACCCCAACCGGTTGCTGGACGCCTGCTCCCGCTCGGACTTCTCGGGCGCTGCGGCCGGCGCCTCGGCAACCTGCTCGGAGCTCATTTCGACCACCGTCAGGTTCAGCGTCTGTTCATTGCCACGACGCCAGACTTTCATCGACGACTTGGTGCCCGGCTTCGTATTTCCGACGATTCGGGGCAGATCGCTCGCCTTGGCGATCTTCCTGCTGTCGAATTCGAGAATGATGTCCCCGACCTGAACGCCAGCCGCGTCGGCAGGCCCGCCTTCGGCCACGCTTCGAACCAGCGCGCCATTGGAATTGGGCAGCCCGAGTGGATCGGCCACTTCCTTCGTGACTTCGGCAATGCCCACGCCGATGCGTCCGCGCACCACACGCCCCGTGGTACGAAGCTGGTCGGCGACGTTCATCGCCTCATCGATCGGAATCGCGAACGAGATCCCCATGAAGCCGCCGGTGCGGCTGTAGATCTGGGAATTGATGCCGACGACTTCGCCATTCATGTTGATCAGTGGCCCGCCGGAATTGCCCGGGTTGACGGCCACGTCGGTCTGAATGAACGGCAGGTAGTCGCCCGTGTCGCGACCTTTCGCCGACACGATGCCCGCGGTGACGGTGTTGTCCAGGCCGAAAGGCGAACCGATCGCCAGCACCCATTCCCCGACACGGATCTTGTTCGGGTCGCCGATGACCAGACTGGGCAGATCGTTCGTGCCTTCGATCTTCACGACCGCAACGTCTGTCCGCTTGTCCGAGCCGATGAGCTTGGCCTTGAACTCGCGTTCGTTGGTCAATGTGACGATGATCTCGTCGGCACCGTCGACGACGTGATGATTCGTCATCACGAAGCCGTCTTTCGAGAAGATGAAGCCGGAGCCCACGCCGCGAGGCATCTGGCGATCATTGCCGCCACGACCGGGCGGTGACTCGGAGTCAGGTCCCTGGCGTCCGCCGGGGCCTCCGCGGCCTTCGTCGCCCGGGGGAAAGAAGCGGCGGAAGAACTCGAAGAACGGGTCGTTCTCGTCCATGCCTTCCGGAAGCGGAATGCGACCGCGACCTTCGCGTTGCTGTGCGGCGGCCGTCGTTCGAATGTTGACGACGGCGGGGCCGGCGAGTTCGACGAGGTCCGAGAACTCGGGCAAGTTCTGCCGCGCGTTCGCCGACGGCGCAGCGCCAAGCAGCGAGACACCGAGCAGTGCGCCGAACAATAGTGTTGAAATTCTGGCCATGTGAGAGATTCCGGTTCCCAAGCGACAAGCCGCTAAAGTATCAGTTTGACGCACAGTCCACAAAAGAGTCCGCAACGATCGCGCGGCGCTCGTGAACCGTACAACGAACCATATGAATCGGTGGCGATCGACCTGCGTCATTCGATGCGCGGATCGGACTCCGGGCGCAGACGTGGCCCGCGTTCGAGCCAGAGCAACCATTGGCAAAGCAGCCGCCAGTGATGGATGGTGAGCGCCGAGCGCCACCAGCGCCATTCGACTTTCGCGCCGCCGTTCACGGCAAACACCAGACGCACCCTTCCCGCACCACGCCACGCGAAGACGGGCCGCAGGCTCTGAAGTCGATTTCCGGCGATACGAGCGACCGATGTGCCATCCCGCAGCACGATCAGCGAGTCGCCGGAATTGCCGACCGGCAATTCGAAGTAGATGTCGTCGGCTTCCAGCAAAGGTCGATCGCGGGCCGGCGGGCCCGCAGCAGCCAGGCTCGACGTGCCTGCACGCCTCGCCGCCGTCGCTGACCGGAACATGACAGACCCGCCTCGCCCTGCGAGCCGTCACACGGGTGTGAAGACCAGCGTGCCATTCGTGCCACCGAAGCCGAACGAATTCTTCATGGCTGCCTTGATCGGCATTTCGCGGGCTTCGTTGGCGCAGTAATCCAGATCGCATTCGGGATCGGGATTGTCCAGGTTGATGGTCGGCGGAGAGATCTGGTTCTTGACCGCGAGCACGGTGAACACGCTTTCGATTCCGCCCGCGCCGCCGAGCAGATGGCCAGTCATCGATTTCGTCGAGTTGACCACCAACTGATTTGCCGCGTCGCCGAACGCCATCCTGATCGCATCGGTTTCGTTCTTGTCGCCCAGCTGCGTCGATGTGCCGTGGGCGTTGAGGTATTTGATATCGTCGCCATTCAGCTTGGCATCGCGCAGCGCCGACACCATGCAACGACGCGGACCGTCCGTGCTCGGTGCGGTGACGTGATGCGCATCGGCGCTCATGCCGAAGCCGGAGAGTTCCGCATAGATCCTGGCGCCACGCCGCCGCGCGGTTTCATACTCCTCGAGCACCATCACACCCGCACCCTCGCCGAGCACGAAGCCGTCGCGATCGCGATCCCACGGACGACTGGCCGCCGCCGGATCA
>JBGSTN010000143.1:0-1673 GCA_041736455.1 Burkholderiaceae bacterium
CGCACTGCGCGCCCACCGGACCCGCCTGCCAGGCTCAGGCTCAGGCTCAGGCTCAGGCTCAGGCTCAGGCTCAGGCTCAGGCTTTGGCGCGGACGCGAGGCACAGCGGCAGCCGAACCGATACGCTGGCTGTGCGCGGCGATGAACTTCGTCACTTCGGGACGAATCACTTCGCGCCAGCGACGCCCGCTGAAGATGCCGTAGTGACCGGCACCCTCGACGACCATGTCGCGCTGATGCTCGATCGGTATGCCGGTGCAGAGCGTGTGGGCGGCCTGCGTCTGGCCGGGCCCGGAGATGTCATCCAGTTCGCCTTCCACGGTGAACAGCGCAACGTCGCGGATCGCGGCAGGATTCACGCGATGGGTCTGGCCTTCGAACTTGACATCCCAGGTGCCGCACGGCAACGCGTGCTCCTGGAACACCGTGCGGATCGTGTCGAGGTAGTAATCGGCCGGCATGTCGAGCACGGCGTTGTACTCGTCGTAGAACTTGCGATGCGCTTCGGCGTCGTCCATGTCGCCCTGAAGCAGGTCGAGATAGAAATCCCAATGCGAGTTGACATGACGATCGGGATTCATCGAGACGAATCCGGCATGTTGCATGAAGCCGGGATAGACACGCCGACCGGCGCCGGGATATTTGGCCGGTACCACGTAGATCAGATTGCGCTCGAACCATTCGAACGGACGATCCGCGGCGAGATCATTCACTTCCGTGGGGCTCTTGCGGGTATCGATGGGTCCACCCATCATCGTCATCGACAAGGGCAATTTCGGATCGCCGAGTGCCGACATGATCGACACGGCCGCGAGCACCGGCACGGTCGGCTGGCAGACCGACATGATGTGCAGATCGGGACTCAGGTGACGCATGAATTCGATTGCATAACCGATGTAGTCGTCGAGGTGGAACGGTCCCAGCGCGTACGGTACGGTTCGCGCGTCCTTCCAGTCGGTGATGTACACATCGTGATGCGGCAGCAACCCACGCACCGTATCGCGCAGCAGCGTCGAGTGATGTCCCGACAAAGGCGCGAAGACGAGCAGCTTCGGCTGTTTCTCGGCCTTGGCGAGCGCGGCGGGGAGCAGCCGTTCGAAATGAATCAGTCGACAGAACGGCTTGTCGATCTCGATCCGCTCCTGGACAGTGACTTCGTGACCGTCGATCTCGGTCGTCGTGAGACCGAACTCCGGCTTCTCGTATTCCTTGCCGAGTCTGTGGACCAGTTCGAAACCGGCCGCCGCGCGATTGGCAAAAGGCGTGTAGGCGAACGGACTGTACGGGTTCGAATAGAGCTGGCTCATCGCGTTGGCCCAACTCGACACCGGATTCAAGATGGCGCGACCCGCCTCGTGCATCTGATAAATCATCCACCCACCTCGTTAGTTTCCTGCCGACTACACGTATACACGTTGCCGTCAGTTATGCAAGACGCAACCTGGCCGACGGTCGAATCTGCGTATCGTATTGACACCGATCGGTGACGGTGCGACAGGTATTGTGTCATTTTCGACCAGGAATTGCTGCAAAGCGGAATTGCCGGGCAGGCCCGTCAACCATCGATCGCACCGGGGCGCGGACCGGTTGCCATGGCGTCGCGCAGCACAAAATGAACCCGTCGGGTCGTGCGCCGAGCCGATCGCGGGCTAGTCGCGCGCGTCGGCCGGATCC
>JBGSTN010000169.1:0-16454 GCA_041736455.1 Burkholderiaceae bacterium
CGGCGCGGGCAGCGCACCCGCTTACGTCTGGAATGCGGTCGCCAACGCCACCTGGTATTACCTCTGGGTGAATGACACGACCGGCACGCCGATCCAGACCTGGTACACGGCTGCGCAAGTTGGCTGCGCAGCAGGCACAGGCACTTGCGGCGTCGCGCCCGGCACGACGATCACGGGCGCGGCAACGTGGTGGATCCAGACCTGGAACAACACCGGGTATGGACCGTGGAGCGCCGGCCGGAACTTCTCGCCGTAGCCGGTCGTTCGCGTAGTCGTCGACGCGATTCCAGGGCCGAGGCTTTCGCCTCGGCCCCGGGATGAACTCGAGCACGCAAGCAATGAACCTGCGGTCAACGCTGCCGAATGATCGAAGTGTCCTCGGCAGACATCGGCGGCTGCAGGAAGCAGCTGTTCCATCGATCGAATAAAAATACCAAAGGAAAGTTCATGCGCGCAGTCGTGCGAATCTGTGTTCTGGTGGCCACTGCATTTCTCATTCAATCACCAGCCCTGGCGCAATCCCTGCCATCGACCGGATCACTGGGGGCAGATGCAATTCTTCTCAAGCAGTCCAAGCTCGACGCCGGCCTGCATGAGCTTCGCGAAATCTGGATCAAGAACGGGCGCCGGCTGACTGGTATCGATCCCGATGTGTCGACGCCAGGGCTTCCGATCTCGGACGAAGCGGTTCTGGTCGACGCGATCGCTTCGCAATCGGGTGAAGCACTGAAGAACGCGCTGGTTCAACTGGGCATGAAAGACGCGTCGGCCTTCGGCAAAGTGGTGTCCGGCCGCTTGCCGCTCGGCGCGCTCGAGCAACTCGATGGCGTTTCCGAGCTGCAGCATATTCGGGCGTCGTACCGGATTCTGAACGCCGGAAGCGTCACCTCGCAAGGCGACGTGGCCCAGCGTAGCAACATCGCGCGTGTCGCCTCCAGCATCGATGGCGCGGGTGTGATGGTGGGCACGCTTTCCGACAGCTACAACTGCCTGGGGGGTGCACCGGGCAACGTTGCCTCTGGCGATCTTCCTGCTGGCGTCATCGTGTTGAACGATACGTACTGCAGCGGCGCGACGGACGAGGGTCGGGCGATGATGCAGATCATTCATGATGTCGCCCCGGGGGCATCGCAGGCTTTCCATTCCGCTTCCGGAGGTTTCGCGGGTTTTGCCAACGGCATCCAGGCACTGGCCAATGCCGGCGCAGAAGTCATCGTCGACGACTTCACCTACTTTGCCGAACCGATGTTCCAGGACGGCATCATCGCCCAGGCCGTCAACAACGTGACCGCACAAGGCGTCTCTTATTTTTCGTCGGCAGGCAACTCGAGCAACAACTCGTACGAAGCGCCGTTTCGCAGCAGCGGAACCGGCAAGCTGTGGGGCGCAGCAGGCAGCGCGCACGACTTCGATGCGGGTGCCGGCGTCGACTTGACCCAGAGCATCCAGCTACCGATCGGTAGCACCCTCATTCTCAGTTTCCAGTGGGCCGAACCCTACGCGTCGGCAGGCGGCTCCGGCGCCGTCAGTGATATCGACGTCGGCTTGTACGACGCCGCGGGGATCAACCTGCTGGCCTATCGAACGACCAGAAATGTCGGCGCGGACCCGATCGAGACGCTCGTATGGACCAACAACACTGCGTCGACGCTGTTCAACCTGGTGTTCGAGAAATATCTGCCGGCGGGTGGGCCCGTGGCGCCATTGATCAAGTACGTCATCTTCCGCAGTGGCGCGCCAACGCAGTATCAGACCAACTCCAGCACCATCTATGGTCACCACAACGCCGTGGGCGCCAATGCGACGGGCGCCGCCGCGTACGACGACACCCCCGCCTTCGGTACTTCGCCACCGATTCCCGAATCCTTCACCTCTCACGGCGGGCTGGCCGTCAAGTTCGACCTCGCTGGCAACCCGATCAACGAGAATCGATTCAAGCCCGATATCACGGCGCCCGATGGTGCCAACAACACGTTCTTCGGCAATGATGTCGAAGGTGACGGGTGGCCGAACTTCTTCGGCACATCGGCGGCCGCGCCCCATGCAGCCGCGGTCGCGGCATTGATGCTGGAGGAGACGCCTGTACTCGACCCGTCGTCGCTGCGCCAATGCATGCAGGCGACAGCGGTGAACATGTTGAACGCAGGCTATGACGTCCAGACCGGGCCCGGTCTGCTCAATGCCGAGAAGGCGGTCACGCCGACGGCGCCGGCCATCACGTCGCCCGTTGCCTCGAGCGTGCTGACCGGCACATCGCAGACATTCAACTGGTCCGGTCCGTGCGTCAACGACTGGTGGCTGTACGTCGGCTCTTCCGTTGGCGGACAACAGTACTTCGACAGTGGCCTGCGATCGGCTGGCGCCACGGCGGTCGGCGTCGCCGGGTTACCCGACAATGGCTCGATCGTTCATGCCCGCCTCTGGTATCGGCAATCGGCCCTGAGTGGCTGGCGCTCGGTCGACACGACCTATACGGCAACGGGTGAACCCCAGACTGGCCCGCCGAGCATTACCTCGCCGTTGCCCGGCGCAACGTTGGTCGGTACGACCCAGACTTTCCAATGGAGCAATCCGGGTTATGGCCAGTTCTGGCTCTATGCGGGCTCGACGCTGGGTGGGGCGCAATACCACGACAGTGGTAGCCTGGGTGCGGCAACCAGCCGTTCGGTGAGCGGATTGCCGAGCAACGGCAGCACCGTGTTCGTCCGGCTCTGGTATCAGATGCCCGGCACCGGCGCATGGGCCCATGTGGATGCGCAGTACACGTCGGGTGATCCGGGCGGATTGCCCACCGTAGCGACACTGCTCACACCTTCGGCGGCGGGCGCGGGAAGCACGCCGATGTACCGGTGGAACGCGGTCAGCAACGCAACCTGGTACTACCTGTGGGTGAACGACACCACCGGCACGCCGATCCGAACCTGGTACACCGCGGCACAGGCGGGATGCTCGGCGGGTACGGGTATCTGCAGCGTGACACCCGCGACAGCGGTCGTGGGATCGGCAACGTGGTGGATCCAGACCTGGAACAGCATCGGGTACGGGCCATGGAGTGCGAGCCGGACCTTTGCGCCGTAGTTGCATCGATGGTTGGTGAGCACTGCATCATTGTCGATAATTGACAATTACCGGGTGCTAGGGGGAAGGGATCAAATGATGGGCGCGAGTCGATCGAGGTTTCTCGGTGCAAGTCTGCTCGGCATCTGGCTATCGAGCGCGAATGCTCAGTTGCCGATGATCACCGCGCCACTCCCTCGGTCAACGCTCACCGGCGCCACGGAGACGTTTGCCTGGAGCGACGGTGGCAGCGGTGCCAACGAGTACTGGCTGTATCTTGGCGCCAGTCCCGGTGCGAGCAACCATGCCGACAGCGGAGCCCTCGGCAACGCCACGTCTTTCCTGACGACAGCGCTTCCCCAGGACGGCTCGCTGGTCAACGCTCGCCTGTGGTATCGAGTGCCCGGCAATTCGAACTGGCTTTCGATCGACACGCCGTACTTTGCCGCGAACAGCGGCCCGGTGGCATTTACCTTTCCGGCATCACGCAGTGCTCTTGCTGCGGTGAATCAGCGCGTCGACTGGACCGGGGCGACATCCGGCGCCAACAACTTCTGGCTCTACGTCGGCAGCACACCCGGTCGCGCAGAGTATTTCAACAGCGGCAACCTCGGCACCGTTTCTTCAGTCGTGGCCACCGGCCTGCCGCATGATGGCAGTACCGTGTATGCCCGACTCTGGTATCGGAATGCCGGGCACACTACGTGGCGCACGATCGATACGTCGTATGCCGCAGTCGACATTTCCGACCCGACGAATCTGTCGCCCGTTCCGGACTCGGTGCTCAACGCGGAAGTTCAGCGCTTCGACTGGGCGGGCAATGCCCTGGGAGCGAACGAGTACTGGGTCTACATCGGCGCAGCGCAGGGCGGCAGCCAGTACTTCAATCGCAGCACAGGGTTGGCATCCAGCGTCGACGCAAGCGGGTTGCCGAGCGACGGAACGCCGTTGTACTTCCGCCTTTGGTATCGGGTGCCTGGCGACGCGACGTGGCGCTTCGAGGATCGAACGTACACGGCAGCGACACTGGCGTCACCTGCAATCGTCAGTCCCGCACCAGGCACCTCGCTGACCGGTTCCAGCGCCTCCTTCAGCTGGACGGACAACGGCAGCAGCGTGCAGGAGTGGTGGCTCTACGCGGGCACCGGTGCAGGCCTCGGCAATTACCACGACAGTGGTTCGCTCGGCTCTGCCACCACGGCCATCGTGACAGGTCTCCCGGCGAACGAGACATCCGTCGTCATCTCGCTCTGGTACCGGCGCAATGCCAACTGGCAATCCGTGTCGACCACCTACGTCAGCAGCAGCGGCGGAACGGCCGGCGGTGGTACCCAGGCCGTGCCGACCCTGCCAGTAGCCGATGCGTCGGGGCACGTGGATTTCGGTATCACACCGCAGGCCAGTTCGACATCGATCGTCGTCACGCCCTATCGTCAACTGCCGCTGGCGAGCAACGGCCAGCCGCCTCGGCTCAACGGCATGGCCGGCGTCAGTGGGCGGCTCTTCGTTCTCGACGAGTTCGACGGCCACATCACCGATATCACCACGTCCACCCCTGAATTGTGGTTCGACGTCGCCGACGCGGTGAGCCTTGCGACGGGTCGCGTGCTCGACACCACCAATTCGTTTCATGGTGGATTGCGCAGCCTCGCCTTCCACCCGAATTTCGCCGTCAACGGACGGTTCTACACGTCGCTGATGGAGCAGCGGCCCGCCTCCACCGCTGGCCACAGGTACCTTTCCGATCCTGCCAGTCCCATCGCAGCGGACAGTGTGCTCGTCGAGTGGACGGCCGATCCGGTCACGCTGCAGGTCGACGTGGCGAGTTACCGCGAATTCTTCCGCGTCGGCATGCCCGTGTACGACCATCCGATCAAGCAGATCCTGTTCAATCCCTTTGCGGTGGCAGGCTCCTCCGACTACGGGTTGCTGTATATCGGCCACGGGGACGCGAGTGTGGCATCGGCCATTGCCGGTGGCGGCATGAACAACGACGCACTCGGAAAGATCCTGCGAATCGACCCGCTCCAGGATGGCAGCAATCCCTACAAGGTTCCAGCGAGCAATCCGTTCGCCGGATCCACGAGCATGATTCCAGAGGCCTTCTCGATCGGCCATCGCAATCCGCATCACCTTGCATTCTCGAGCGCCGGTGATCTCGTCGTGGCCGAACCGGGTCGCGACAATATCGAAGAAGTGAATCTCGTCACGGCAGGCGGTAATTTCGGGTGGCCCGAGCGCGAAGGGCCGTTTCGGCACCTGGTCTCTGGCGGTGTGTTGTCAGGCATCGATGCGCTTCCAGCAAACGACGTCGGCTTGGGCTATACCTACCCGGCGCTGATCCTGCCGCATGACGGCCAGGTTGGCGCAACTTCCACGGGCGTGTCGATAGGCGGCGGATACGTCGTCACGGATGGGTCGGTGATCGACGGCCATTACCTTGCGACGGATTTCGTGAGCACCGGCACGATCTATCACGCGCCATTGACCGCGATGAAAGCAGCCGTTACGAGAGGCTCGCCGCAGAGCCTGTCGTTCGCCCGAATGTATCGAGCAAACCTTCTGTTCGATCACGATGCCAATCCGGCAACGCCGGCCTTGCCGAGATCATCGATGATAGAGATCGTTCAGGCTTCGCCGGGATACGACGGAAGTGGCCGCGTCGATGTTCGGTTCGGGCGCGACGCTGCAGGGGTGATCTACCTGATGAGCAAACGCAATCGACAGGTCTATCGATTGAGTGTTCAGTAGTTGCGGCGGGGTCGGCATGAAATCGATCTGCAGATTCATGCGACGATCTGGTCTCCGCCGGCGCGAGGATGACGTGCGAACGCAGCAACGAATGGCGATTCATTCGTCGGTTGTCGAGACGGTCATTGCAAGTCAGTGCCGACTCGGAGCACCTCTGCCGTCAAGGCAGGGAATCAACAGAAAGAGCATAGGGCCGACTTACTGCGTCGAAGGGCGAAGGCGCCGATTTCCATCGTGCAGGCGTGTCGATAACATGGTTTCGCTCGCCTTGCCCCAATCGATGTACAGCGCCCGACCACGACAATCAGCCGGCTGAAGTCAGCGATGCCCTAGGAACGCGCATGCAAAAGAAGTATTGATGTGACGGCGAACGATAGCAGCCGCCAGCGATTTCAGCTTGCTGCGGAGACCTGGTCCATTGTGAATCTCTGAAAAACGTCTCGCGCCTTCTTCCGAGGCCCGATTTTACGATTGCCGTCGACTGCTCCCGGTCGATGACGAAGCCACAGCGACCATCCTCCACAACATTGTCAGCGTAGTTCAAGCAATGCTCCCCCTTTACTTGGACTGACAAGTCACCATAAGCTCCAGCTTGACACTATCCAGGCGGCAAAGGTGCTGATATGTCTGACGAGTACTCGACAGCATTCAAGAAGCGCAGGGTTAAGACCAACGCCGTCACCACATCTGGATGCTTGGTCGCTTGTCTGATCATGTCAGGCGAGGCCTTGCCGCAGGGTTCTCCGGTTGCCCTTGTCGGAAGCGTCAAGGAAGTGTATTCGGAGCGAGGCAATCGAAACGCCTATTCGTTCATTCAAGGGCTGACCATCGGCCGGATTCCCGAATATGTGGACCCTGGATCCCTGATCGTTCGGATTCCACCCATCGAGGCAAGCCAGCATCTGTGCTTTCGGGCCACGACCATGGACGGGGTCTACTGGGCCAGCGGCTCATTGCGGTCGACCAGGCAAGGCTCGCTCGCCAGTCTGAAAGATAGCGGGTATTCACAGTACTACGGCCAGTTGAAAGGCTATCGTGGCAATCAGTTCGCGAGCCGATTTGCCGTCGGCAAGGACTGCACGAACACCGACAAGTCGCTGCTGCTGCCCGTGCAGTTCGGCACCGCCCCAATGTTGCCGAACTCGGTTCGACAGCTTCACGTATCCATCCAGAGTGGTAGCAGCGTGCGACCCTCGATCGCACTCGCGCTCGATTCAACTGACCCCGAACCACGCAAAGGACATTGCGCCCTGGTCGACGGCCAGCGCAAGGCATTCGATTACTTGTGCAGTATTCCGATCGGTGACAGTGCGTCAGAGCAAACCGGCGCAGACCTTCTGATCAAGACTGTTCCGGCCCGCGGACCGGAGCGTACCGACAGGTTTAGAGTCTGGATCGGAAAGTGAACGGCAGGCGCCAGCGGTTCCGTCGCCTATGGCGTCGGTTCATCGAAACGAGCCGGCGGCAGTTGAACACTGCAGGCAGGAAGAAGGTGGTTGGGTCGCTGGCGCTGATCATGCTGGTTCTGCTGTTTCTCGCCTCTCTGGGCACACCGGGCACGATGGTATCGATCAGCATCGAATCGGAGATCGTACAGATCCAGGTCGTCAATCCAGGCGCCGCGACCATCGCGATTCCATCGGGCCGCAACCTGGCCAATAACCAATGCTTCACCGGCGTCTCAATCACTGCTGAAGTAGGTTCTCGGGTCAGCTATATCCGTCAGCGTGGCCAAGAACTCATCGTACTGATCGACGGGCCGGCGCAATGGATCCATGATGGGCTCACGCCGAACGACCAGCCTCTGGGATCGCCTGAAATTCTGCGGTTTGCCGTTGAAGGCGGCAGTGCGGTGATGCCGGCGACCACGGTCGCGCAGTCTACCGAAGCGATGGACAACGAAACCGCTGAGCCGCCATACAACTACAAGCTGGCGTCGATTCCCGTTGTTGCGGGCTGCAACCGCGTCGACCGCATCAGGCTTCCAGTCAACGGGATCGCCGTGTTCGGCGACGATCTCAAGCACGTGACGCAGAGCAACGCTTCCCCGCCGTTGCTCCTCTCGGGCCGCATGATGGTTTTCGGACGTGCAACCTCCAAATTTGGAAACGTGTTCCGCTTGGATTTCGGTCCTTTCCAAGAATACGGGCTCTATTTTGCCCAGGAGTTCGCGATTCCTGGCGGTGCACGCATCGGTGCAATGCCCGTCAATATGCCGACGTCGGTATCGGCATCGGACGCGTCGGGCAATCAGGGGCAGGGTGCCGAAGCGTCCAAGGACACTGACGCGTTGATCGCCCACTGGTACGGTTTCGCCGACATCGTCTTCAAGTCAGACGAGGCAGACGCGATCAGCATCGCGGCATCGTCCAATGCCTCGAAAGTAGGCATTTATCTTCCGGTTCCGTTTCGCACCGATGACGCTCAGGGCGGAAGCCGGGCCGACATCATATCGTTGTCATTGCTGGCTCGACTGACCGGTGATCCCAACCTGATGTGGATCTATGGACTGATGCTGCTGTTGATCTCCATCATGACATTCGCCTCCTTCTTCGCTCGCAAATGAAGCGCACAATTACACATTCGAGATGGCCATCCTCCCCGCTGACGGCGCGCCTGGCTTGCCTGGTCACTGTTGGCATCCTCCTTTTCGTCCCGACAGTCAATGCCGCTCCCGTATGGGTTGCAGCAGGGGACGCCCGTGGCCAAGGGTTGCTCTTCGTGATTGGGGACATCTGCTACGTGACGACGGCATTGCACGTCGTCGCAGAAAAGAGCGTGGAAATCCGTCTGGTCGAGACCGGCGGGAAAGTTGGCCAAGCCCATGTGATAGGAAAGCACGACGAACTCGATCTGGCACTGCTTGAAGTGACAGGGTCAACCAGGCGCAACCCGGGCTTCTGCAAGGATGGTTCGAGAAGTGCATCGCCGATATTCGCAGCTCATCTTGAATCCAACGATCGCAGGCGTGCGCTCAAGAACGTCTGGAGTGATGTGATTGCATCCCCGGCGGGAGGCACTGAACGCATTCAGTTCTCCTTCCAGCCGAGCTCGAGCAGTGCGGATTTTCATCAGATCGTCGCGCTAGAATCCGGCCTTCAGGCGGATCAGAACCGTTCGATACGGAATGGCGATAGTGGTGCCACCGTATGGGTGCGACGGAGTTCTCAGCCACCATTGAAATTGAAGTCAAGCGACCCACTCGACAGATGGTCCGGTGAACTCCTGGGCATGGTCATCAACTCCGTCGGCGATTCAGTGCGGATCGTGCGCTCCGAGCGGATTCACGAGTTTGCGTTGGACGTGCTGAGGCCGATGGCTGTTTCACAGGTCGAGATCAGACCACCGGATATCAAGCTTGCGACGTTGTTTCCCGGCGAGATGCCCAAGGTCGATACCGGGAAGAGCCTCGAGTTGACCAAAGAGCAACTCGAGATAGCGACGTTCGAATTCGACCTGAACGACGAAGATGCTGAAGTCAGAGGCGTTGAAATCAAGTTCGATGAATCGATGTTTGGTGACAAATCGGGGACGAGACGGCCCAGACTGGAGGTCCTGACTTCGCAATACCGCCCCGGCATGCTCGCGAACTGGAGTGCGAGCCATTGCGCTGCGAAATCGACATACCGTTACTGTCTGCTTGCCGTGCCCTTGATTGCACGCGGTGTCCGCGTCGTCGTGCATGGCCGGATTTCCGCGATTCGAGGAATCGAAATTCTGATGCAACGTCAATGACGTAGCGGGCAACGACTTCCGATACGTGCACCTGCCCGCGCTTCTGCAAACAATTGATAAATTCTGACTGGCATCTCACCCTTTTGGGCGATCCGTCGGTTGAATTCACACGCGCGCTCAACTAGATTGATGCCAGCGCGTGAATTGTCTGCGGCCAGCGCTATCAGCAATTGCAGAAAGCGAAAAGAAAAAGCATTCCTGGGGTGACGCCGATAAAGACGCACCGGCAAACGCGTTCGACGATTCGACGACTTGCAACCTCGATGTTCCCCTTGATACGT
Source organism: Burkholderiaceae bacterium (assembly GCA_041736455.1). Lineage (GTDB taxonomy): Bacteria > Pseudomonadota > Gammaproteobacteria > Burkholderiales > Burkholderiaceae_E > JAUIAI01. Next base: position 9,825 of record JBGSTN010000169.1, read on the forward strand.
GGAACGTCTGGTCAGGCCGGAGACGCGATGACGCCATCGTACGTTTCACATTTTCCTACCCTCCTGCTCATGGCCGTGGCCCACGTCGAGTGCGTCCCCGGCATCGGTCTTTCTGTCCGAACCAAATCGGGGGCAGGCCAGCGCGAACCGCGGCAGCGATATTGGTGAAGCGATCGTTGTCTGCAAGTGCCGTGGAGAACACGATGGCGCGAGAAGAATTGCCTGCATTGCAACAATTCGATGCATTGAAGGTTCTATCTTCAAAGTTGTTGGAATCGATACCAGCAGCATTGCGGCGAGTGCTGTCAGTAGGCGTGGCCGGGTTGCTGCTGGCCGTTGGGGCGCCGTCATGGGCACAGTCGCAGACCGAGATTGCGAAGCTTCTCGCCAGCGACGGCGCGGCCGATGACATCTTCGGCCATTCCGTGGCGATCTCTGGCGACACTGCGGTGGTCGGGGCACCTGGGAAGAACATCAGCGGCGCAAACGCCGGCTGTGCCTTTGTCTATGGGCGCAATGCGGCCACGGGCCTCTGGTCGGAACAGGCCAGGCTTCTCGCCAGCGACGGCTCGGCGAATGATTGGTTTGGCCATTCCGTAGCGGTTTCCGGCAACACTGCCGTGGTCGGAGCCTTTCGCGACTATAACGGCAATGCCACCGGCTCGGCCTATGTCTTCGAGCGCGACCCAGCCACCGGTAACTGGACCGAGCGGACCAAGCTCCTCGCCAGCGATGGCGAGGCAGGCGACTATTTCGGCGTTTCTGTCGCGGTCTCGGGCGACACCGTAGTGATCGGCGCTTACTCCGATGATGATGCCGGCAACGAAACCGGCTCGGCCTACGTGTTCGTCCGCGACGCGGTCAACGGCAACTGGGCGCAACAGGCCAAGCTTCTCGCCAGCGATGCTGCTGCCAATTCCTTCTTCGGCGTTTCCGTCGCGGTCTCGGGCGATTCGACGATCGTTGGCGCTTTCACCAGCAGCGCCGGCGCTCCTGGCTCGGCTTACGTGTTCGTCCGCGATCCGGCCACTGGCAACTGGATCCAGCAAGCGAAGCTCCTTGCCAGCGATGGTGCCGCATATGACCAGTTCGGCGGTTCCGTTGCAATTCAAGGCAATACCGTCGTGGTCGGCGCGCCCTCCAGGGACGAAACAGGTCCCGACTCCGGCTCGGCTTACGTGTTCGAGCGCAATCCAGCCACCAACCTCTGGACACAGCAGGCGAAACTGCTCTTCGGCGATGGCGCGCCTTTCAACTACATCGGCAATTCCGTCGCGGTAGTCGGCAACACCGCCGTGGTCGGATCCCAAGGGAGCGTCTACCCCGGCACTGACGCCGGCGCGGCCTACGTATTTGTGCGTAATCCGGTAACCGGTAGTTGGACCCAGCAGGCGAAGTTCCTCGCCAGCGATGCGGGGGGAGGCGAGCTCTTCGGCCTTTCCGTCGCAGTCGCGGGCGACACGGCGATCGCGGGTGCTCCTTACGACGATACCAGCGGCGGCACCGATACGGGCTCGGCGTACATCCTGAGCTTGAAGCCCGCGATCACCTCCCCGAAGGCCGGCATCGTGCTTGCCGGCAGCACCCAGACCGTCAGCTGGCAGCCCGGCATCGCCAACGTGACGCAATACTGGGTCTATGCAGGGTCGAACCTCGGGGGCAACCATTACTTCGACAGTGGCAATCTTGGCGTGTCTACCTCGGTGGCACTCAGCGGGCTGCCGGGCGATGGCACGAGTCCAGTCTACGTGCGCCTCTGGTACCAGATCGACGGCACCTGGCTGTGGTCGGATGCGCAGTACACCGCAGCGAGTGTAGCCGTGCCCACGATCGCAAGCCCGAGCCCGGGCAGTGCGTTCGAGAGCGCAAGCCAGAGTTTCCAGTGGAGCGGACCCGCGGCCACGAAGTACTGGGTATACGCCGGTCCCACGCAAGGGAGCAGACAGTACTTCGACTCGGGCGACCTGAATACGGCCAATGGTGTCATCGTGAACGGCCTGCCCACCAACGGCTCCACGGTGCACGTGCGACTCTGGTATCAACTCGAGGGCAGTTCCAGTTGGCCGTACATCGATGCGATCTATTCGGCGGCAACGGGCGTCACCAGCCCGACGATCACATCACCGACCGCCGGTAGCAAGCTGACCGATATTGCGCAGTCGTTTTCCTGGTCGGCGAACGGCACCGGCGCGTCGAACTGGTGGCTGTATGCCGGTGACAGGCCGGGTGGCAAGGAGTACTTCGACTCGGGCGCGCTTGGCACTGCGACGACTGCGAACGTGACGGGCCTGCCTGATGACGGCAGCCAACTGCACGTGCGGCTGTGGTATCAATCGCCCGGCAGCACCGAGTGGCGTTCAGTCGACACGAGCTACGTCGCCGCAGGCAACTCGCCAGCACAGATCACGAGCCCGGCACCCGGTACCAACCTGATCGGAACCAGCGCGACTTTCAACTGGACCGATAACGGCTCGGGAGTGCAGCAGTGGTGGTTGTATGTGGGCAGTGCACCCGGCCTGAGTGATTTTCACGACAGCGGCGACCTGGGACTGGCAACGAGCTACACCGCGAGCGGGTTACCGCACGACGGCTCTTCGATCCACGTGTCGCTGTGGTACCGGTTCGGCGCGATCTGGCAGTATGAGAGCTACTCGTATACGAGCGATTGATGGCAGATCGACCACAACACCGTCGTGAACGAACGGCAGAAGGGTTTTTCAGACCCATCAAGTCATGGACAGGCGGAGAGTTCCGATGTGGGCAACAACCATCAAGCACACATGTGCGGCCGTAGTTCTTCTGGTGACAGGGTTCGCTGGCGCCGTTGGCGCGCCGGTCCTTGCCACGACATCAGGTGACACGAGCTGGCCGGCGCGAGCCGGCGAGATCGAACGGCGGGAAAGGGCAGCGCCAATCCCGAGCTGGTTCGAGCGGAACGCCGGGCAGGCGCATGGATCGGTCTCACATCTCTTTCGAGGCCGACACATCACCTTGGAACTCACGGCCACCGGGGTTCGAGTCGTCGACGGCCACGGGCCGATCGAAGCGGTCGCTTCGTCGGTGCCTTGGACTCCGTTGACGATCGATCGCGTGGGTTCCAACCTGAACCCGAACCCGGCGATCGTCGAAGTCGGTGAGCGACCGGTCACCACCAATCTCTACGGCGGTCACTCGGCGGAACCTCGGCGCAGCGCCGTTTCCCAAGCCAGCAGAATCCGCCTCGAGGCGGTCTACCCCGGCATCGATGTCGACTACTATGGCCGCGCAGGCATGCTCGCGCACGACTACATCGTCGCACCTCGAGCAAACCCGGCCGACATCGTTCATGCGGTGCATGGTGCAGTCGGCTTGCAGCTCGATGCCAGGGGAAATCTGCGCATCGAGATGGAAGGCGGCGCCGCCTTCGTGCAATCCGCTCCAGTGTCGTTCCAACGCAATGGCGACGCCATCGAACCTGTCGCATCTGCCTACCGACTCCTGGCCGGCAACCGATTCGGGTTCGAGATCGCGAACTACGACAGCGATCGCGCTCTCGTGATCGACCCGACCCTGGCATATTCGAGCTATTTCGGCGGGACTCACCAGGACGCCATCTATTCGGTCCTGGCGTTGTCCAGCGATGAAATCTATGTCGCCGGCTTTCTCGTGCTCGATTCGGCCCCAGGCAGTTCATTCCCCGGCACCAGCGTGACGACGACGTTCGCGACTGGCGCTTATGTTTCCCGATTGAACAGCGCGGGCCAAGCGGTCTGGACGACGATTCTCGATGGCAACGATCATGACAGGATCATCGATCTTGCCGCCCGCCCTGGGGGCGGGGTGATCGCTATCGGTGCCACCTCATCGACGAACTTTCCGGTCACATCGGGCGCTCATTTGTCAGCCAATGCCGGCGGGATCGACGGGTTTCTGGTCGAGGTTTCGGCGACGGGTCTGCTCGCCTATGCGAGTTACCTGGGCGGTGACGCCGATGACATACCAAGTGCTGTAGCGGTCGATGCAGGTAACCGCGTCTGGATCGCCGGCGAGACCAGGTCGAGCTCATCGACATTTCCAACAACGGCCAATGCGCTTGATGGTCAGAAAGACGCAGAAGCCGACGGATTTCTGGTGCGGTTCACGCCCGCCCGCCTGCTCGACTACGGGACGTTCTTCTTCGGCGAAGGGATGAACGATTCGAAGGCGATTGGCGTCACGATCGATACGAGAGGACGGCCCTGGGTGCTGGGTTCGACGAGGTCGAAATCGTTCCAGACCACCGCTGATGCCTTGTCGCGGCAACTGGATCAGCGGCCCTTCTGCACCTTTTGCGAACGTGGCGACATGTTCCTGGTACGCCTGAGTCCGGACGCCGTACTCGAATACGCCACCTATCTCGGCGGGGGCGACCTTGACCTTGCCATCGCGCTGGCACCAGGAATTGCTGGCGATGTGTGGATACTCGGAACCACAACGTCTCCCTTTCTCGTGACCAATAATCCCGATGCGCCGTTTCCTACCACCCCCAATGCCTGGCAGCTGACTCGCAACACCACGAACCCGCCCGACAGCAAGTCAGACTTCACGCTGTCGCGTTTCAGCGATGTGTCGGGCAGCGATGGCGGACTGCTCTATTCGACATACCTGGGTGGTAGCGGTAGCGAATCGGAGCCGGATATCTATTCCGTGCGCAGGCCTCCCGGTGATATTGCGGTTGACTCGACCGGATCTGTGTGGATTGCAGGCGCTTCCCTTTCGAAGGACTTTCCAACGAGTGTCGATGCATACGCGCAATCGCGAAACGACAGCTTCATCGAAGGTGTCGTCGCTCGATTGGGGTCCACCGGATCGCTGAGCTACGCCACCTACTTGAGCGGCGAAAGCTTCGATTACCCGCAGAGCATCGCGATCGACCCGCAGCGACACGTGTGGATTACCGGCTTGACGAACTCCGGCAATGGCTTTCCGATTGTCGGCAGTACGACGCCGTTCAATCTGGGTAGTCCTGCTGGGGGTATCAAGACGGATGGGTTCGTGGCCCGGTTCCTGCCAGACGGCGATGAGACCGCCCCACCGCCCCCACCCCTACTCGGCCCGAACGGCGTCATTTCGAACACCACGCCCAGCTTCACCTGGAACGGCGTGACGACGGCCACCTGGTACTACCTGTGGGTGCAGGACGAGCGCGGTATCGTCCATGCCCAGTGGTACACGGCGGCCAGTCTGGGCTGTACGGGCGGAGGCCTCTGCTCCGTTTCGCCGAACGTATCGGCCTACGGCGACTCGTGGTGGTGGATCCAGGGCTACAACCCGGCGGGCTATGGAATCTGGAGCGATGGAATGTTCTTCACGTCCGCCACAGCTCCGCAGCCGGTCGTGCTCACCAGCCCGAGCGGTCTCGGTGCGGGTAGCACCCCGAGCTTCGAATGGGAGCCTGCCGACTTCGCGACGTGGTATGAGATCTGGATCCAGGTGGGGGGTACCGTTGTTCACGACCAATGGTACCGAGCGCCGGACCTCGGCTGTGCAGCGGCGGTTGGTGCCTGCCAACTCGCCTCCCCTGTGACGATCGGCGGCGCGGCCACATGGTGGGTGCGTGCCTGGAATTCGCGAGGGTACGGGGCGTGGAGTTCGGGTGTGAATTTCGGGCCATAGTCGGACCCGGTTTCCAACCCGACCCGGACGCATCAGTACGCCTGCGGATCGTGGAATACCAGCCGCACGGTGCGCCAGATGATCTGCGCATCGAGGCGCAACGACCACGTGCGCAGGTACTCGAGGTCGTACTCGACGCGGGCGCGCATCTTCTCGACGGTGTCGGTTTCGCCCCGAAGCCCGTTGACCTGGGCCCAGCCGGTGATGCCCGGGCGCACCTTGTGGCGCACCATGTACGCCTTGATGATCTGCCGGTATTGCTCGTTGTGAGCCACCGCATGCGGGCGCGGGCCGACGATGCTCATGCGCCCCTGCAGCACATTGAAGAACTGCGGCAGTTCGTCGAGCGAGGTCTTGCGGATGAACCGGCCGAAGGGCGTGATGCGCGGATCGTCCCGCCGGGCCTGGCGCACGTCCCAGCCATCCTCCTGGGCCGTCATCGAGCGGAACTTGTAGACGACGATCTCGCCACCGTCCAGCCCGTTGCGGCGCTGCTTGAAGAGAACGGGTCCGGGGGAACTGATCTTGACGCCGATGGCCACCGCCAGCAGCACCGGTGAGATCAGGATCAGGATGATCGACGCGAGCACGATGTCGCTGAGCCGCTTGACGAGTTCATTCGTGCCGGTGAATGGCGTTTCGCAGATGCCCACCACCGGCACGCCGTTCACGTCCTGCAGGCGGCCCTGGATGATGCTGATGCCAAACACGTCAGGTACGAAATACAGCGACGCGGTCGTGTCCTGCAAATGCTCGAGCAGCGCGATGATGCGCGGCTGCGAGCCCAGCGGCAACGTGATGTAGACCTCGCGGATGCCGTGTTCGCCGATGTAGCTGGCCACTGACTTGAGTCCACCCAGGCGGTGCGAGACGGCCTTCTCGTGCAGGCGGTCGTCGGTGCGATCGTCGAAGTAGCCTACGAAGTCGATGCCGCGTTCATTGCTGCGCTCGATGGCCTGCGCGACCTTCACGCCCAGCGCCCCCGCGCCGACAACG
>JBGSTN010000208.1:0-6006 GCA_041736455.1 Burkholderiaceae bacterium
GCGGCAACGTGGCGTCGCGATCTCGCCGCGCTCGCCGCGATGCCGCAGGTCGTCTGCAAGTGGTCGGGACTGCTGACCGAGGCGGGCTCCCTCGGGCGTCCGGGAAAGGCCGGTTCGAGTGATACCGGATCGAGCGTTCTCGTGTCGGGCGGTGCCGGGTCGGGCGATACCCGGTCGGGCGATGGGCTGCGTCTTTCGTTGCTGAGACCGGTCTGGGAAGTCGTGATGGAGTCGTTCGGCCCGCACCGTCTGATGTGGGGCAGCGATTGGCCGGTCCTGACCCTGGCCGACAGCTATGGCGGCTGGATCGAGCTCACCGAAAGCCTGACCAGCGAGCTGCAAGCGGACGAGCGGGCATCGATATGGCACGGGACCGCCATGCGCTTCTACGATCTGTCGCCGGGCGCGTGCATACCGGAGGCGAGCGGATCATGAACCGAGTATGGATCGGCGGCCGAGCAGAGATACGCATCGAGCAGAGATACGCATCGAGTGGCTGTCCGCATCGAGTAGAGAGACACAGCCACTCAGGGTTTGCAGCCTGGCAATGGCCCGCATCCCGGAGACTCATGATGCCAGAGGACCCGTGATGATGATCGGGCCGTTCGTCGTCGTCATCTGCGGCGTTACCGCGCCATGACCGGCCTGGACCCGCATCGCCCTGCGCTGATCGAGATGCGCAACATCAGCAAGGCGTTCGCCGGCGTCGTCGCGCTCGACCGATGCCGGTTCGAATTGCGGCCAGGCGAAGTGCATGCATTGATGGGCGAGAATGGTGCCGGCAAATCCACCCTGATGAAGGTACTTGCCGGCATCCATCGGCCAGACGACGGTGAGATCCTCCTCGACGGCAATCCCGTTGCGATCCCGACGCCACGCGCCGCGCAAGACCTGGGCATTCGCATCATTCATCAGGAACTCAATCTGATGAATCATCTGTCTGCGGCGCAGAACATCTTCATCGGTCGCGAGCCACGCGGTCGCCTGCGCCTGTTTCTCGACGAAGACGCGCTGAATGCCCGCGCGCGGACGCTCTTCGCGCGAATGCACATGAAGGTCGATCCGCGCGTGCCGGTGGGCGAACTGACGGTCGCCAGGCAGCAGATGGTCGAGATCGCCAAGGCGCTGTCATTCGACTCGCGCGTGCTGATCATGGACGAACCCACGGCGGCGCTGAACAGCGCCGAGATTGCGGATCTCTTCCGGATCATCCGCGAGCTCGTGAGCCAGGGCGTGGCCATCGTCTACATCTCGCACAAGATGGACGAGCTCGAGCAGGTTTCGCATCGCGTGACCGTGATGCGCGACGGCCGGTACATCGAGACGGTCCCGACCGCCGGCACGCCGATCGACACCATCATCGGCATGATGGTCGGCCGAAGCCTCGATTCCACCTCGCGTCCGACCCGGGTGAGCCGCTCGGGCGAAGTGGTGCTCTCGGTGCACGGGTTGCGTCGCGGCCGCGTCATCCGCGATGTGAGCTTCGAATTGCATCGTGGCGAGATCCTGGGACTGGCCGGGCTGATGGGTGCCGGCCGAACCGAGGTGGCCAGGGCCGTTTTCGGGGCCGATCCGATCGAGGCGGGAGAGATCCGAGTGCACGGCCGTCCGGTTCGTATCACCACGCCGCGCGATGCGGTGACTCATGGCATAGGCTATCTATCCGAGGACCGCACGCACTTCGGTCTCGCCACGGGCCTGGATGTCGAAACGAATATCGCGTTGCCCAGCATGGAGCGCTTCCGGCGGATGGGTCTGCTGCTCGATCGGCGCGCCATGCATCGCACCGCGCAAGACTTCGTGAAGCGGCTCGCGATCAGGACGCCGTCGGTACTGCAACCGGTGAGGCTGCTGTCGGGCGGCAACCAGCAGAAGATCGTCATCGCGAAGTGGCTGCTGCGGGACTGCGAGATCCTGCTCTTCGACGAGCCGACAAGGGGCATCGAAGTCGGCGCGAAGAGCGAGATCTATCGTCTGTTGAACAGGCTGGCCGAGCAGGGCAAGGCGATCGTGATGATCTCCTCGGAACTTCCCGAGATCCTGCGCATGAGCCATCGTGTGCTCGTCATGTGCGAAGGACGTGTCACCGGCGAACTGTCCGCCGCCCGGGCGACGCAGGAGGCCATCATGCAACTGGCCACGCAACGAATCGCCGAGCCTCTCGGTCCACACCCTTCGACCAGGCACCCGTGAAAACCTCCGAAACCCTGCCCACCGATCCGGTCTCCGATCCCGTCCGCACCGGCATTCGAGCACGCCTGTTCAATCCGCAGACACGCCAGAAGCTGCTGGCGTTCGCGAGTCTGCTTGCGCTGATGGTCTTCTTCACGCTGGCCTCGCCGAACTTCCTGCAGACCGGCAATCTGGTGAGCATCCTGCAGGCGACCGCGGTCAACGGTGTGCTCGCGATCGCCTCGACCTTCGTCATCATCACCGGGGGCATCGATCTGTCGGTGGGCACGCTGATGACATTCTGCGCGGTGATGGCGGGCGTGTTTCTCACCTACTTGGGCCTGCCGATCCTCTTCGGCATCGCTGCCGCGATCCTGGCCGGCGCGCTCAGCGGATTCGTGTCCGGCGTGCTGATCGCCAAGCTCAAGATTCCGCCGTTCATCGCGACGCTGGGCATGATGATGCTGCTCAAGGGCCTGTCGCTGGTGATCTCGGGCACCAGGCCGATCTATTTCAACGACACGCCCGAATTTCCGATGATTTCGCAGGAATCGTTGCTGGGTTACTTCTTGCCTGGCCTGCCGATTCCGAATGCGGTGCTCATTCTGTTCTTCGTCGCCGTGATCTCGTCGCTCATCCTGAACAAGACCGTCCTCGGGCGATATGCCTTCGCGCTGGGCAGCAACGAGGAAGCGGTGCGTCTGTCGGGCGTCGACGTCGATCGCTGGAAGATCATGATCTACTCGCTGAGCGGTGCCATCTGCGGCATTGCAGGCCTGTTGATCGCGTCGCGCCTGAATTCCGCACAGCCCGCGCTGGGCCAAGGCTACGAACTCGACGCGATCGCAGCGGTCGTGATCGGTGGCACGTCACTCAGTGGCGGGAGCGGCACCATTCTCGGTACGATCATCGGCGCGTTCATCATGAGTGTGCTGACCAATGGCCTGCGCATCTTGTCGGTGGCTCAGGAATGGCAGACCGTGGTCACAGGCGTGATCATCATCCTGGCCGTCTACGCGGACATTCTGCGACGCCGCAGGCAATAGGCGTCAGTCTCGCCGGCCGTACGATCGAATCTTCAGGATTCAGTAGTTTCGAAATTACCCAAAGGAGACATCACATGTTGATCAGAGCAAGCGCCGTGGGGCTGGCGATCGGACTTTCTGCGGCGATCGGATCGAGCAGCGCCGCCCGCGCCCAGGAAACCTACATTCCGCTGATTTCGAAGGGCTTCCAGCATCAGTTCTGGCAGGCCGTGAAACAGGGCGCGGATCAGGCCGCCAGGGAGTACAAGGTGCGGGTCACCTTCGAAGGGCCGGAGACCGAAGCGATGGTCGACAAGCAGATCGACATGCTGTCTGCCGCGCTCGCGAAGAACCCGTCTGCGCTGGGTTTTGCCGCGCTGGACAGCCAGGCCGCCATACCGCTGCTGCGCAAGGCGCAAAGCGCGAAGGTTCCCGTCGTCGCGTTCGACTCGGGCGTCGACAGCAACATTCCCGTGACGACCGCCTCGACCGACAACAAGGCCGCCGCGGCGATGGCCGCCGACAAGATGGCCGCGTTGATCGGACAGGAAGGCGATGTCGCGCTGGTCGTCCATGATCAGACCAGCCGTACCGGCATCGACCGACGCGACGGCTTCGTCGAACGCGTTGCCGCCGCATACCCGAAGGTCAGGATCGTCAGCGTTCAGTATGGTGGCGGTGATCACCTCAAGTCCACCGAGATCACCAAATCGATCCTGCAGGCCAACCCCGGACTCAAGGGCATCTTCGGCGCGAACGAAGGTTCGGCGATCGGCGTGGTCAACGGCGCCCGCGAGATGAAGCGCAAACTCGTCATCGTCGGCTACGACTCGGGCAAGCAGCAGAAAGACGCGATCGCAAGCGGCGAGATGGCCGGCGCCATCACGCAGAACCCGGTCGGCATCGGCTACAAGACGGTCGAGGCGGCAGTCAAGTCGCTGCGTGGCGAAACCCTGCCCAAAGTGATCGACACCGGCTTCTATTGGTACGACAAGTCCAACATGGCGGACCCTAAGATCGCCGCCGTCCTCTACGACTGATGCTGTGATGCTCGGGGTCAGGTCTCCCATTTCACGTACGGCCATTGCTGCGTCACCCAACGGAAGTTCTCCGTCGCGCTATTCGACTGATGCGACATCCGCCGCCAATCATTTCTTCTTCTCGAAGAAGAAAGCCTTCCCGAATCGAAAGAGATGCGCATGCAGCAAGTGCTCGCCCTCGACCTGAAAGACGACCCCGATCTGATCGACGCCTACGTGGCCCATCACCGGGCGGTCTGGCCCGAAGTCCAGGCTCATTTGCGCCGCCACGGCGTGCTCGAGATGCAGATCTACCGGCTGGGCACGCGCCTCGTGATGGTGGTGCAAACCGACGATGCCGTCTTCGATACCGAGCGGATGCAGTTCGCTACGGATACGGAACCGGTGCTGCAGCGTTGGGAAGCACTGATGTGGACTTACCAGGCGCCTACGCCCTGGACACCGGAAGGGCGGAAATGGATGCCGATGAAGGAAATCTTTCACTTCGTTGCGTGAACCATCGTTCTGCGAAGGGGTTGCGCGGCGCAGGTCGGTCGAATCGGAGCTGCGGCGCGGCAGCCTCGTCGACCGATCGTGATATACGATGAGGGTGTCGCGTTTCTTCCCGCGTTGCTCATTCCATGATCGAGATGCCACCTCGCAACGACTGCTCCCTATGGAGCGGCAACGAACGGTCGATCACCAGCCGTCGCGGAGAGGCATCGGTCCGCAAGCGTTCCAGCGCAACGATCCGTCGCGAGGCGCCATGAGTGACTCCTTGCAGAACCTGGCTCGTCAACTCGAGCAGTTCGCGAAAGACCGCGAGTGGCAACCGTTCCACTCGCCAAAGAACCTTTCCTCCGCGCTCATCGTCGAGGCAGGCGAGCTGCTCGAGCACTTTCAATGGATGTCGGAAGAACGGAGCCGGAACCTCACGCCGGAAGAACGTGAAGCGGTAGGCGCCGAAGTGGCCGACGTGCTGCTGTATCTGATCCAGCTCTCGAGCGTGCTGGGAATCGATCCGGTCGACGCGGCCGAGGCCAAGCTGAAACTCAATGCGCTGAAGTATCCGGTCGAGCTGTCGCGCGGCAGCAGCAGGAAGTACGACCGGCGCTGAAGTCGACGAGCGGTCCGCAGCGCGCAGGATCATCCGACGGGCCGGAAGGCGCCTGTTTCGTCATCATGCCCGGCGCGTGCACCTCGATGGCGCCTCGGAACCGGCGCAATATCATTCGCCCGATCGCCCCCGCCCGTGGTCCGGCCAAGGAGAACGAAAACCATGTTTGCGACGACGCGGTCCGGCCCAGCGCGTGACTGTCGACGCCGATCATGCCGCACTCGACAGCATGGCCTGGTTCACGGTGAATGGCAAAGCGCCGGTCGTCTGGGATAAGCTGTCGGGCCTATATCGTTGTGCCGATGGCTGGCTTCGTGTTCACGCCAACTTCGCTCATCATCGCGACGGTGTGTTGCGCATGCTGGGGCTGGCGCAGGGGCCCGCGACCGAACGTGACGAAGTCGCCAATGCGTTGCTTGCTCGACATGCGATCGAGTTGGAGACGCAGGCCGCCGAAGCGGGCCTTGTTGTCGCCGCTGCGCGCACTTTTGTCGAATGGGACACGCACCCGGAGGCCGCTGCACTCGCATCGCAGCCGCTAATTCGCCCCGACTGCCCAACATCGATGCCATCGCCGATACCAGCCGCGGCAAGCTCTCGGTCCATATCGACCTCGACACCGGGGCGGGGCGCGCCGAGTTGCGCGCCATCGCGCGCAACTCGCATGTGTTCC
>JBGSTN010000210.1:0-3030 GCA_041736455.1 Burkholderiaceae bacterium
CCCAGGTCTCGGGCACGGGCGACTTCGCCACCAGCACGCCGGCCGCCCCGCCGAGCGCGGCGAAACCCATGATGCCGACATTGAAGAGGCCGGCGTAGCCCCATTGCATGTTGACGCCGATGGCCATGACCGCCGAGATCAGGCAGAGATTCAGGATGCTCAAAGCCACGGACGGACTCTGCAACGTGCCGACCGCGATGAACGACGCGACCATGATGGCCGACAGGACGGCGATGCGCAGAGACTGGTTCATAACACGCTGCCGCGAAAGATGCCGGTAGGCCTTACCAGCAGAACGACGACCAGGATGACGAAGGACACGGCGAACTTGTAGTCGGTCGAGAGCAGTTGCGCGATGCCCTCGGGCACCCAGCCGGGGGGCGCGACGTAGCCGATCACCTGCTTGTAGGCGAAGGTCAGCGCCACTTCCGAGAATGCGATGATGTACCCGCCGGCGATCGCCCCCAGCGGTTGCCCGATGCCGCCCACGATGGCAGCCGCGAAAATGGGCAGTAGCAACTGGAAATAGGTGAAAGGCTTGAACGTCTTGTCCAGTCCGTACAGGACGCCGGCAATGGTGGCCAATGCGGCGGCGATGATCCACGTCACGCGCACGACCCGGTCCGGATCGATGCCCGACAGCAGGGCGAGGTCTTCATTGTCGGAAAAGGCGCGCATCGCCTTGCCCGACCGTGTGCGTTGCAGGAACCAGAAAAGCGCGCCGACCACGATCACCGCGACGATGATCGTCAAGGCCTGCGACCAGCGCAACGCCACGCCTTCGGCAAGTCCGGTGAGTTCGCGGAAGCCGCCGACGGTAATGATGAATCGCTCGCCGTCGTTGAACGAGCGGTCGTCGGGGCCGATGATGAATCGGACCAGCCCGTTCATGATGAACATGACACCGACCGATGCGATGACGAGCGTGATCGATCTGGCCCTTTGCCTGCGGTAGTAGCGATAGACGAGGCGATCGGTCAGCAGTGCCAGCAGCGCGGCGGCCGCGATGCCGAACGGCACGGCGAGCAGGGCGGTCGGCAACGGCTTCAGGCTGACGCCCAGCGATTGCAGCCACCAGGTCGCCAGGATCGTGGCCATCGTGCCGAAAGCCATCGTGTCGCCGTGGGCAAAATTCGAGAACCGCAGGATGCCGAAGACCAGCGTGGCGCCCAGTGCGCCGAGCGCGAGCTGCGATCCGTAGGTGAGCGAAGGCACGATGACGAAATTGCTCAGCAGCGCCAGCGCGTTCAGGAAATCGGTCATCTCGTTCGTCGGCCTCGGTCAGCCACCCAGGAAGGATCGTCTGACTTCCGGATTGGCCAGCAGATTGGCGCCGGTATCCGTGAAGCGGTTGCTGCCGCCGACGAGCACATAGCCACGGTCGGCAATGTTGAGCGCCTGGCGGGCATTCTGTTCGACCATCAGGATCGCGATGCCGAGACGGCGGATCTCGATGATGCGGTCGAAGAGTTCATCCATCACGATCGGGGAAACGCCGGCCGTCGGTTCGTCGAGCATCAGGACGCGTGGGCGAGTCATCAGGGCACGACCGACGGCGACCTGCTGCCGCTGCCCACCGGAGAGTTCGCCGGCCGGCTGGTACTGCTTGTCGCGCAGCACCGGAAACAGTCGAAAGACTTCCTCGATCGATTCGCTGAAGTCATCGGTACGGATGAACGCGCCCATTTCGAGGTTCTCGCGTACCGTCATGCTGCGAAAGACGTTGTTCGTCTGAGGCACGAATGCCATGCCTTCGGCCACGCGTTGCTGCGGGCTCAACCGGCTGATGTCGCGGCCGGCCAGAAGCGTACGGCCCTCGCGCAGATTCAGCATGCCGAAGACCGCTTTCATCGCCGTCGACTTGCCGGCGCCATTCGGTCCGACGATCACCACGATTTCTCCCTGGTCCACCGCGATCGTGCAGTCGTGCAGGATGTCCGCGCCACCGTAGCCGCCCGACATGTGGGTGGCCGTGAGGGTTCTTGGCAGGTCGGGTTCGTGGTTCGGGACTGGCAGGTTCATCAGGGGTCATTGCTATGGCGCAGCGCGGGCATGGCGCTACCGTATCATCGCTGCTCCAACCGGTGCCCGGCGCGCGACTCTTGCGCGTTCGGCGCCGACATTGTAGGTGCAATGCGTCGTCTCCACGGCGCGCCAGGAGTCTTTCATGCCGATTTCCGCGTCGCCGCTCGATGCCGTCGCACCCGACGTTCTCGGACTCGACGACAGCCAGATCCTGCAGGTCGTCGCGCGGGCTTACGGGCGCGAGGACGTGATCCGCCTGTATGCCGGCGAATCCGACGAGCCGACGCCGCCCTTCATCGTCGCGGCCGCCGAGCAGGCGATGCAGGCGGGACACACGCGTTATGTACTGTCGCGCGGCATTCCGGAACTGCGCGAAGAGATTGCCACCTGGTATCAGCGTCATCACGACCGTCCCGTAGGCGCCGACCGGGTGACCGTGACCGTTGGCGGCATGCAGGCGCTGTCGCAGACCATGCTGGCGTTGCTGCGTCCGGGCGAGGAGATCCTGATTCCGGTGCCCGTATGGCCCAATATCGTCGAGGCCACGAAGATCGCCCGCGCCCGGCCGAAGCCTGTCGCCATGAGTTTCAGCGACAGGCGCGGCTGGTATCTCGACCTCGAACGCCTGTTCGATGCGGTGACACCCGCCACGCGGGCGATCTTCATCAACTCGCCGTCGAATCCGACCGGCTGGCTGATGACGCGCGACGAGATGCAGCAGGTGCTCGACTTCTGCCGCGAGCGCGGTATCTGGTTCGTCTCCGATGAAGTCTACGGTCGGCTCGTGTTCGATGGGCTGGACAAGGCGACATCGCTGGTCGACCTCTGCGAAGCAGAGGACAGGGTGATCATCACCAACACGTTCTCGAAGAACTATTCGATGACGGGTTGGCGGCTGGGCTGGTTGCTCGCACCGCCTTCGCTGGGTCAGGTATACGACAACCTGATGCAATACGGGTCGACCGGCGCAACGACGTTCGTGCAGCACGCCGGGGTCGTGGCGCT
>JBGSTN010000226.1:0-2045 GCA_041736455.1 Burkholderiaceae bacterium
CTGGCACCGGCCGGATTCGTCCAGGCGGGCGTGAGCTGGCACTTCGCGCGTCCGCCCATCGTCGGTCTGGCGTTCGAGATGGACGTGCGCATCGTCTGGCATGAGCAGGTGATCTGAGCGAGCCCGTCCCAGGCCCGCTGGCTCTACCCGATACCGGGCCGCACCCATTGTCGAGCTCAGGCGCGCAGTCATCGCTTCGAGGCGAGGGCAGCGTGCGGAGCGCTAATGCCGATCGACGTCCCGAACTGCCCGACTGCGTCGGTTCAAGTTCGCCGGTCGTCGACGATCCGGCCGCCCTCGATGCGAATGACACGATTGCATTCGCGCTCGATCAGGTCGGGCGAATGCGAGGCAAGCACCAGGATGCCGGAGCGGCTGACCATGTCCTTCATCCGCTGCTCGGCCTTGGCGGTGAACTCGGCGTCGCCGACAGACAGCCATTCGTCCATCAGCAGGATGTCGGCGTGGATGCTGGTGGAAATCGAAAACGCGAGCCGCATCGCCATGCCGGTCGAATAGGTGCGTACCGGCATCGCGAGGTAATCTGCCAACCCGCTGAAATCGGCGATCTCGGGCGTCAGACGGTCGATCTCGCGTCGGCTAAGGCCCATGACGAGTCCGCGGAGGACGATGTTCTCGTTTCCGGTGGCTTCGGGCTCGATGCCCATCATCGGATCGATCAGGCAGGCAATGGAGCCGTTCGCTTCGATCGACCCGGCAGAAGGGTCGTAGATGCCAGCCAGCAGGCGCAACAGGGTCGACTTGCCTGCTCCGTTCGGCCCCATGACGCCGAGCCGATCCCCGCTATTCAATTCCAGCGTCAAGTCCTTCAGCGCATGGACGACCGAGACGCCGGTTTCCTTGCCGATTCGCCCGCCGGTCAGCATCGCTGCCAGGCGCGTTCGCAGCGACCAGGCGCCGGCTCCGTAGACCGGGAATGAGATCGAGACGTGGTCCAGATGGATGCGGGACATCGGTTCAGAGCCAGTAGACGACGCGGCGACGATAACGGGCGAACAGGATGGCGGCGACCGCAACGTTCGCCATGGTCCACAGGGTGATCCCGATCCAGCTGTGGACCGAGGCGGTGCCACCCATCAACGGCGTGCGCAGCAGATCGAGCATCATGGCGAAAGGATTCCAGAGAATGTACTGTGCACGTTCCGGCAACGCGTCGGGCATCCAGAACACCGGCGTGAGGAACATCAGCATCTGCATGATGCTGGCCGCGATCTGCGTCAGGTCGCGAAAGCGGGTGCACATCAGACCCAGCACCAGTCCCGATGCGTGCGCATTGACCAGCGCGAGTGCGAAGGCGGGAACGACGAGCCACATGTCGAAGGTCAGCGAGATGCCGCTCCATAGTGCCACCGGGACGTAGATCACGATCTGGTGGGCGAACTGAATCACGTTGCGGGCGATCAGCCGCCAGACGAACAGGCTCAGCGGAAAGTCGCCTTGCTTCAGGAAGTTTGCCGAGTTGACGACGACGTTGCAGGCGTCGGTGACGATGCCCGAGAAGAAAGTCCAGAAGATGATGCCGAGCGCCAGATGCGGAAAGAACCGCGAGAGCTCGGTGCCGAACAGTGCGCCGTACAGCGGACCCATGCCGGCGATCATGACGCCGGTACTCAGGGTCAGCCAGAACGGTCCGAGCATCGAGCGACGGTAGCGCAAGACGACGTCGAACCATGCGAGAGTCCACCAGCTTTCGATCCGCCGCGTGCCCTGCCACCAGTCGCGCCAGGCACTGCGCCGCGCACGCCCACCCGCCACCAGGATCGCCTTGTTGCCCAGAATCACTTCGTTCACCCCATCACCCCATCACCCGACGCCAGCGTTCGACGGCACTGCGACGGACTCGTGCGCTGGCCATCTGCGCAGTGCGCGGGACCAGCCTGCGCAGCGAGTGCCAGTTCACGTCGAGTTCCCTGAGTCGTGCTTCGAGATCGGCCAGCGCTGCCGCCAGTCCCGCGATTTCGTTCGACTGCCGGGCCAGGTCTTCGCGGAGGTTCGCTTCGCATTCGGCCGCGGCCGACGCGGTC